>JACQEQ010000123.1 GCA_016200445.1 Gammaproteobacteria bacterium
CTCGCTCAGGTTCGCGGGTGTGACGGGCAACAACGGATCGATCACGCTTTGGTCGCGCACACCGGTCAGGCTCCAGGTAAAGCGGTCTGGAATAATCGACCAGGCAGCGGCGGTGTCGACAAAATACACCGGAGTATCGTTGTACGCGTTGTTGGCATAACGCGACCATTCGCCTTGCACCAATGCATGTGCTGCGAGCCCGGAAGATTTTTCGGTGTATACACCACCGGCAATCAAGGTATTAATTGCACCAGATTGAGCGTTCAAAGCAGACTCCGTAATGTTGCTGTGTTGTTCACCGGCGTAGCCCACGCCATAGGCAATTTCTGCAGATGCTCGGGTTGCGATACTCATTCCGCACAAAGCCCATAAGACGAATGCCCGCTTTTTTGCTGCGCAGATTCGAAACCGTTTCATTTTTTTGTGCCATGTTGTTTCTGCCGTTAACCCGCTTGTGCGCCCACGGCCGCCGCGACAGGCCGCGAGCGCATTTCCTTCCACGGCACTACCGGCTCGTCGTTGAAAACAACCCCAAGTAACTTTTCGCGGTCTACCGTCTGTATGCAGTGTTCCAATTGCGTGCTGGTGACTTTGCCGTAGGGAACCACCATCAATACGTAGTCGCATAATTCAGCCAGAATTTGACTGTCGGCATTCACCGGCGGCCCATCGATGATGACGAAGGGTTGCGACTGCGTGCGCCGCAGCGTCTCGAGTAGCTGCCGCATTTTTACCGACGTAAAAAATTCCGAAGGTGCCGGACATTGATTACCGGCGGGAATGACGCGCAGCCGTTCTATACCGACCGGATGGATAATTTCAGAAGCTTCGATTGCGCTGTTTTCGAGATAGTCGGTCAACCCGCGCACGTTGCTGCCGGAACACAGGCCGTGCATCATCGGGTTGCGAAGATTGCAATCCATCAGCAACGCGCTTTTACCGGCATCGAAGGCAAACGCAACGCTCAAGTTGAGCGCGACGAACGAGCCGCCGCCCTGCGCGGTAACGCTGGTGACGAGCACGATGCAGCTGCGTCCTTGCGTCTTCTTCAGTATCCGGGTGCGTAGTTCGCGAAACGCCTGTACGGTCGCGTCATGGCCGAGTTCGGGATAAATGATGCGGTAGCGCGTACGTACACTGTCGTCGAGTTCGCGTAATTCGAGCGCCGGATTTAGTCCGGCGTAGTCAGGTACCGGAATTTCATTGTCGATCACCGGCTCATGCGGTTCTTGCGTAGGCACCAGATACAGTTCTCCGCGCGCCCGGCGTAAGGCTTTTTCGATCGTGCTAATGCTGCTCATATTATTCATTTAGAGAACTCCTTGCAGACGAAGAATTCCACCTGCAATCACTACGATCGCAGCGAGGCTTGACACCAAAACGAGACGTGTCGTGTCGCGTTTGACGGCCAGCACGTCCATCGGCAGCCAGCTGTGCGGCACGGTTGCCAGTACCGGCACACGATGTTTTTCCGCAATCAATCCCGGCCAACGTATGCGCGGATCGAGCCTTAATTTGAGATAAATCAGGCCAAAAGGAATCAGCACAGCCAGAAACGAACCGATGCCCATGATGTGGATAAACCGCAAGCCGGCCGCTTGGACCGGTATGGTGGCCGGCTCTTGAATCTTGAACGACAGCCCCTGGTGATCGCGGTCCATGTTCATCGAGACACGTGCGTTTTCACGGCGTTTTACCAGGTCTTGATAAATGTCATGATTGACTTGATAGTCGCGCGTCAACTCGGCCAGGGTCACTGTGCCGCCGTGCACGCGCTTACCGCGTTCAAGCTCTTGCTGTAATTCGCGGCGAGCTTCCGCGATACGGGCTTCCAAGGTATCCATCAGCACACGCGTTTGCATGAGCTCGGTTTTAAGCTGTAGAAATACCGGATTGTTGACGGCGATGTCATCGCGTTCGGCTCGGCCGCTTGCTTTCGCTGCATCGCGACGACGGCGTTCCGCAGTAATCGCATCTTTTAAATCCTCGATCTGGTGACGCAAACGCACGACATCAGGATAGGTGTCGCGATAGGTAAGCAACAATGTATCCATCTGCGAGCGCAGCTCTTCGATGCGAGTGCGGTATTGACCCTCGCGGGTCATGACTGTTGAAGTTTCGCTTTCACCCGATAGTTGTTTTTCGAGCGATTGCTTTTTGATTTCCGCTTCACGCAATTGCTGCGTGGTCTGCTCGATCTGCGTGTTCAATGCACTTAAGCGCGCACCGACGTCGTTGTCGTTGCCAAGCTGCACATCCAGATTCGCCGAACGGAATTCTTTGAGCGCTTCTTCGGCACTGAGTAATTTAGCGTGATATTCCTTCACTTGATTGTCGATGAAATCGAACGCCGACTGACTTTCAGAGGCTTTCGCCGTGACACTTTCCGCGATGAACATTTCGGCGTAACGCTTGGCGGTAAAAAATGCGCGCTGCGGCAGCTCATCCCAATAATCGATTTTTATCAGATCGCGCCCTTCGCTGTAGACGTCGGTGTGGTCATGCAGTTTCTCGTAAAGTTTTTCACGTTCTTCATCGGTGATGCCGTTTGTAAGCCAGCCGGCCTCTTTCAAAATTGCGTTCATGATTTTGCGGCCGTAGATAACTTCGCGTGCAATGCGCGCACGATCGGCAGCCTCGGTCGCCACTGCGGCGCCCTGCATCAATGGTTGCAGAATATTTTTGTCTTCGACCAAGATGGTCGTGCCGGCAAGATATTTTTTGGGCCAAGCCAGCCCCGCCACTAATGCTGTAAGCATCACGAACACGGCAATACCCACTACCCAACCGCGCGACAGGAAGGCTTCGCGTAGCAATAATTTAGTCAGTGTTTCCGCGTTGATATACATGCACTAACCCTCTAAATTGAATTTATTATTTGTCACGACCAGAATCTAAAAAATACGCAGCGGTACGGCAATGACGTCGCCGGGAAGCAACACGAAATTTGTTTCCAGCTTGCCTTCGTCTAATATTTCTCCAAGTTTCACGCTATATGTCTCGGTCTTGACATCGCCCTGGGCGGAACGCATGGTGCGGTAAAGTTTCGAACGGTTCGGTGAAGCGAATTCATTGATTCCGCCTGCTTCCAGCACCGCATCTAACACGGTCATGCCTTGCCGGTGAGTCATGGATCGCTGCGTACGCACCGCGCCCGTGACACGCACGCGGGAGAGAAATTCGTGACTCCGCAACTCGGTCACGATCACGGCGACCGCCGGATCGCGCATGTAGTACGTAAGTTTTTCTGTGACACGGGCCGCCACTTGTTCCGGCGTGAGGCCGCCGGCTTGCACATCGCCGATCAAGGGCACGGAAATCTTTCCGTCTGGGCGTACCGGGACGGTGATCGACAGATCCAAGTTTTTCCAAACCGACACTTGCACGCGATCATCAACGCCGATCACGTATGCCTTGTCGGCAACGGCCGTCTCGCTGGGAATCGGCGGTGGCAGCGGCGGTGCTGAACCTGGCACCGTGACGCAGGCCGACAACAGCGCTGCAAGCAAAAGTATGGTTTCTCGATATTTCATGCGTTCTTATTTCCTGTTGTTAGAAACTTAAACGGTTGCCGACGGCCTTGTGCTAGCGCGCACCCTTCCCCAGCAGCACCACCTCGGCCGTCATCAACAAAATAATGATGTCCAGAAACAACGAGTGATTCTTGGCGTAGTACAAATCGTATTGAAGCTTCTCGCGCGCATCGGCCACCGATGCACCGTAGGGATAACGGATTTGCGCCCAGCCGGTGATGCCGGGTTTTACGGTATGGCGGCTGGAGTAGTACGGAATCTGCTTGTTGAGTTCGCCGACGAAATACGGACGTTCAGGACGCGGGCCGACAAAACTCATGTCGCCACGCAGCACATTGAATAACTGCGGCAGTTCGTCGATACGCAGCATGCGAATCACGCGGCCGACACGGGTGACGCGAGCATCGGCTTTTTGCGCCCATTGCGGCACGCCATCGCGTTCCGCATCCGCGCGCATGCTACGAAATTTCATAACGTCGAATGTCCGTCCGAGCTCGCCGACGCGTGCTTGCCGGTACAGAACCGGTCCTTCGCTTTCCATCAATATCAACAGCGCGGTTAGGATCAATAGTGGAAATGTCAACGTCAGTAGCATCAGGCTAATGACGATGTCGAACATCCGTTTCACCCAGCAGCGCACGGACGTATGGCAAAACCCGTCGGAGAACAACATCCAGCTTGTGTTGACAGCATCGAGTTGAACGTGCCCGGTCTCGCGTTCAAAAAACGTGGGCAAGTCGACGACATTGATTCCGGCGAGTTTGCAGTCGAGCAGTTGCTGCATCGGCAGGTGCGCGGCGCGCCGGTCGCGCACGGCCAGTACAATCTCCTGCACCTGATGCTGCGTCGCAACGGCCAGCACCGACGCGCCGTTATGCATCAATTTTTCGGGCTCAACCGCTAACCGGCCTGAATTCACCGGTAAAAAACCGACCACGAAGAATTTCCAACGCAGTTGATATTTGTCGAGCAGCGTTTCGAATTGCAGCGCGTTCTCATCGCATCCGATCACGAGAATACTGCGTTTACGCAGCACATTCTGGTTGATAGCGCGCACCAGAACGCCGCGCACCGCGAGCGTACCGAAAATTGAAAACAGCACCGTCAGCGCAACAATGCCGGCACTTGTGAATAAACCTGGCGCCATATAAGACAGTAGCAGCTGACTAATCAGACCCAGGCCAAAGGCCAGCGTGAAACGGCCGTAGTATTCCCGCCCGACTTCGACGAAGTCGCGCTCGTACAAACCCATGGCGCACATTATTAGAAACATGATCGCGGCATAACTCATGGCCTTAGGCCAGATCGTCCCGCTCGCCGGCACGCCGGCCTGCGGGCCCACCGCGTCAATCCCCATTAGGCTGCCTGCGTACATGGAGCCGCACAGCACCAGCAAATCAACCGCCGCCAGCAGGATGATCTGGAGAGAAAGGTAATGCTTGAAGACGCGTAGCATCATTTGAATATGTACTCGCCTGTTAATTCTTAGTAATTTTCCTGCTGATTGCGGCAGGACCCTGACGTGCAACCGAAGCGAATTGCCGTTCTCGATACCGATCGATATTTAAATGTCGTTGTCTGTCCCCTCTACAGATGCGCAATGCGGCGATCCGGTTAAGTAGCATCAATTTGGCTCTCGAAAAGGAATATCAACAATCAGGTAATGAACCGAGCGTAGCGGCCTCGAACTCCTGATTTCGGGAATTGCGATGACCTTTGGTGAAACCGCCTCGCCGTGAAATCGAACCAACGCCATAAGACATAGCTGTAAAGAACTTCGCCGCAGTGATTTATCGCACCGGTCTATGGGCATTTACGACACGGAATCAAGGCGCATACCTGATCGCCATGCCTGGCGCACAGAGTTAGCTTTGGTAGACGGCCTTGACAATTAATGGAGGAATTTAGGCTGGCCAGCAGAGGAGTAAGAACGCATGCCGCTTGCAATACTGCATTTACAAGGTAAATCGACAACGAGCACCGATGAGGTAACACCCATGAACGGACTTCCGGAATACCTGAGCAATATGCAATTCGAAACAATGGCTGTGTGGTCCTCGGATCCTAACGAGATTACCGTAGACCGGATTGAGACCTTGGAAGGATTGAAAACACTCGCTCCTTATTGGGATAAGCTGTCGGCCCAATGGTCTAGCCCAATGAAAAGTCACGACTGGATACGGATCTGCTCCGAAGTATTCGGTATCGATAGACGCTTGGATGTCATGGTTGCCGGAGATTACCGCACCCTGGCCGTTGCCCCGCTGTATCGCGCCGCGTCGCGTTGCGGTGTGCAACGTTTGCAATTGATCGGAGAACACCAGCTCTTCGAAGCGATGGATCTTTTGTATAAAAATCCGGCACACGTTGCGCCGTTGGCGCAGAAGATTGCGGCTTCAAAATATCCGCTGCGCCTCGCGCGCATACCGGCGGATTCGCCCATTCCCAATGCGTTGCAACATGCGTATGGGAAAAAAGGCTGGGTACGAACCCGGCCGGCAGCAGGTATTCCATGGATTGCGCTCAACGAGAGCTGGAGAATTCCGGAGCTGCATATCAATCCTGGCCGGCGTTCCGATCTGCGCCGCGCATTACGGCATGCTCAAAAAACCGGTAAGGTCGATTTTGAAATCTTGTCCCCTTCCGTCGCCGAACTGCCGCAGTTACTCGCCGAAGCTTATGCGACGGAAGCATTAAGCTGGAAAGCACACTCGGGTTCGACGCTCGCTAACCATCCATTGCAAGGTGAATTTTTCAGGCGCTATACGCAGGCCGCAGCTGAAAAAGGCAGTTTGCGGATTTGCTTCATGCGCATCGGCGGAATCGTTGCTGCGATGCAAATCGCGATTGAATCCGGAGATCGATTCTGGCTGATGAAGATTGGCTACTCGAATGAATTCGCGCGTTGCTCGCCGGGCTTGCTGTTAATGCGCGAGACCATCGCCTACGCCGCGCGCCGTGATCTTAAATCTTACGAATTGCTCGGCGTCGATGAAGCGTGGGTGCACCTATGGACATCGCGGGTGCGCCCTTATGTCACGGTCCGCACCTATCCGTACAACCTGCGCGGGGCGGCGGCATTTATCGAAGATGCCAGTGTTGCCATGGTTAAAAAATCACTATCAGCATTACGGAGATCGACAACATGATCAGTACACCGATTCGAGCCGCCATCAATACGCTCACCAAAACCGCAGCGCGTACCTATATCGTCGGCCCGCACCTCACCGATGCGATCCACACGTGCCACACCCTGCTTGCGCGCGGCTTCAGCAACACCATCAGTTTTTGGAATGCGGAATACGACGCGCCGCAAAACATCGCCGCGCAATATCTGGCGGCGATTAAATCGGTAGGTAAAGGTGAATTGCCGAACAGTCGCGTCGCCCTCAAAGCACCGCCGCTGGGATATTCACGCGATCTCTTCGGCGAGATTTTCGAACACGCGTATTTATGGGACGTGGATATTCACTTCGACTCACTCTCGCCGCTGGCCACGGACAGGACGTTCGCTTTGATCAGTGCGTTAAAAAGCAAAAATTCGAATTTGGGCTGCACGATTCCAGGCCGCTGGCGCCGAAGCTTGGTGGATGTGTACCGTGCTGCCGATTTGGGTCTGCGCGTACGCGTCGTGAAAGGCCAATGGGCCGATGTGGATACCGTCGGTGTTGAGCCGAGCAAAGGGTTTTTAGATGTCATAACCCGGCTCGCCGGTCGCGTTCCGCATGTCGCGGTTGCTACGCACGATCCGGTGCTGGTACGCGAGTCGCTGCTGCGGCTGCGTGATGCCGGGACACCATGCGAGTTGGAATTGCTGTTCGGATTACCGGCGGAACCGGCGATTGCGGTCGCGCAAGCCGAAGGCGTGCCGGTTCGAATTTATCTTCCCTACGGGTATGCGTGGCTTCCCTATGCCATCGATCATATCAAACGCAATCCACGCGTCGCGTGGTGGGTGTTGCGCGATTTGTGGGCTTCGACGCGCTTGAAAATAGTTCAACCCGGAGCCCTGCATCCGAGGTTGCCGCATGATCGAACCGGCTTACCGCCGCTATGACCAAAAAAAAACTCACGGGACGCTTCATGCGCCCCGTGAGTCCCCCACCCCCGTATAGCCATCCTTGGCTGCCTCCGTACAATCAGCGTTGGTACGCGCCGATATCTGGCGCAGCAGCACTTGGCCGCGCGGTTTGACGATAGTCGTCGGCAATAGTAAACGGCGTCGTAAGCATCGCTTTGCCGATGGCCGGGCTGCTGCTTAACAAACTCAGATCGCCGCCTGCCGCATTGGTAAACAACGGATTGAGCAGGTCGGTCTTGCCGCCCGCCGGATCGGTGTCCTGAGCAGGCGTCGTGCCTAACGCGCGGCCATACCAGAGGTTGCGTTTGATTTGCAGTACCGATGCGTTGCCGCTGTCGATGTAGTAATAGCCCGATGCCGCAGTGCCGGGTCCTGTCATTACGATGTTGTTTTGAATCAGCGCAGTGCCCGCATACAGGTTCCAGTCATTGACAATAGGCGCATTGGCTGCGGAACTGACGGTGTTGGTGTTATAGAGCGTGTTGTACAGGATCGCGAAATTCGCCGACGAGCCGGTCTGCACGCTGAAGCGCACGCCGGCGAGTGCCGTGTTATAGATGACATTGTTCCACGCCTTGAGCGAATTGGTGCCGCCGGAGATATTCAACCCGTAGCGTCCGCCGTCGTGCAACAGATTGTGGTGGATGTTGAGATTATTCAACTCGGCGGTGCCCAGGTTATCGAAGGTCTGAATGATATTTCCTTGACCGATGTTGGCGACCTCGTTGTACGCGACTTCAAGATCGGTGGTGCCGGTATCGAAGTACATTCCATGATTCAACGTGCCGCCGCCGATGTCATGCACGCGGTTGCCGAGAATGACATTGGACTTGCCATTACCGACGATCCCGCCCGATTTATCTCCGGCGCTGCTCGATGCGGGCCAGGGTCCAACGTCGTTGTTAACGACACGCCAATGATCGGAGTTGGCTTGCAAATTAATCGGCGCGCCGTCGGAAAGCGTGCTGGCCGCGCTTTCGATGTGCAACCCGGAAACGACGACCCAATCCGAATATTGCGGATAGCTATCGCCGATCCCATGAATACCGCCATTGGTACTGGGCGGAGCAACGTAGCGCACGTTGTCGCCGGGATAGGCCATGATCGCAATGTACCCGCTCCCTTTCGCACCGGTGGGCTGCGAACCCGTGGTGCGGCGGAAGCGGAACCAGCGATTTTCGAAACCCAAATCGGACCAAACCGCTTTACCGCGCAACACCACTACATCGCCGGGGGCAAGTTGTGACATTGCACCGCCCTCGCTGGGCGTTTGCACGTAGCGCCACGGTTTGGCAATGTCATTCTTGACTGCCGTGGCGTCGTTACCGCCGACATTGTCGATGAATAAAATGTCGCCGGGTTGGACGGTGAAGCTGTGATCGGTATTGGAACTCATGCCGTTGACGACCACCTTAACCGGCAACGCCGTGCCGGGCGCGGGATTGCCCAGCGCACCGACCTGCACGGTGATCTGCTGGATGTCGGCGCGGCCTTTGGCGGCGCCAAGGCTCCGGTAGTTATCAACTTCAACGCCGCCTAGGTACACCTTGACGCTCGAACCCAGGCCGGTCGTTCCGAAGTTCTTACCGAAAATCGACAGATACACGCCTTTATTATTTTCACCGCCGCTCACCGGTCCGGCCACCAGATCGGTATACAGCACGTTCGGCGCCGCCGCCGGGCTTGCCGGCACGAACCAAGCAGTGACGGATTGTGCTGCCGTCATACTGACGCTGCACGCGGCCGCCGATCCCGCACACGCGCCTGACCAACCACCAAAGCTCGAGCTGGCTGCGGGTACGGCGGTCAGCGTCACCGCAGTGCCGCTCACATAACCGGCGCTGCACGTGCTGCCGCAGTTGATGCCGCCGGGTGTGCTGGTTATCGAACCGCTGCCGGTCGTACTGACCGAGAGGTTATAAAAAACAACGTTCGCTACGAAGCTGGCGCCCACGCTCGACGCTGCATTCATTGTTACGACGCAGGTACTCGTTCCTGAACAGGCGCCGTTCCAACCCGTGAAGGAATAACCGGTCGCCGGAGCCGCAGTAAGTGTCACCGGCGTGCCGCTCGCGTAGCTGGCGTTACAAGCGCTGCCGCAGTTGATGCCGGTGGGTATGCTGGTTATCGAACCGCTGCCGGTCGTACTGACCAAGAGGTTATAAGAAACGGCATTCGCGACGAAGCTGGCAGCCACGTTCTGCGCGCTATTCATGGCGACTGCGCAACTGCCCGTTCCGCTACATGCGCCACCCCAACCGGTGAATGCATAACCGGTCGCGGGCGTCGCGATCAGTGTTACCGATGTGCCGCTTACATAACTGGCGCTGCAAGTGCTGCCGCAGTTGATACCGCCGGGCGAACTTGTGACCACGCCGCCGCCGGCCGGATTGATTGAGAGGTTGTAAGAAACTGCATTTGCAATAAAGCTGGCGCTCACGTTCTGTGCGCTGTTCATTGCCACCAGGCAACTACCGGCCCCGGTACATGCGCCGCTCCAACCCATGAAAGTATAATTCGGGTCCGGCGTTGCAGTGAGCGTCACCGGCGTGCCGCTGATGTAGCTTGCATTGCAGGCGGCGCCGCAATCGATACCCCCGGGAACACTGCTCACCGATCCCGTACCCGAAAAAGCAACTGCAAGCGCATAGCTTGCGCGGGCCGGGGCTGCGGCATACTCGTAGGCGCCAATGTCAATTCCAGACCCCAGCGGGCGCGGCGTGACGATGTCGTAGTCGTCGGTCACGATGCCGGAAACTACAGCAGAACCGGTGTTGATCGCACGGCTGGCAGGCTGAAGATGAAAGTCGGCTCCGGCCGCGACGAACAGCGGATCGTTTACGATGGCATTGGCATCGAAACCGGTGCTGCCGGTCCCGTTGTAATACAGGTTATTTGAAATGCTACCGATGCTTCCGCTAAAACCGACCGTGCCGGACGCATAGGCAGTGCCTGCGGATGGAATGAAAATATTGTTTTTCATATCCAGCGCGTCGCTAGGGAAAGTCCAATCGTTGGTCAACACGCCGGTCGAAGAATTTGCGGCCCCGTTGGTGTTGTGAAACGTGTTGTTGTAAACCTTGGCCCCATGCAAGGTATTGGAGTTGAACCGCAAGCCTGCGAGCCGGGTGTTGTAAACGACGTTGTTCCAAATTTGAAATCCGGAGGTCGAAGCATCGGCAATGTTTAAGCCGTGTTTGCCGACGTCGTGGATCACATTATGGTGTATACGAATATTATTGGTGCTGATCGATCCGCCTGCTCCATTGTTGAATGTCTGTATTCCATTACCGCTGGCGATTGCGTAGATCTGGTTATATGCGGCTTCAAACGTGCCGCCGGCGACGTCGCCGTCGCCATTCACATAAATGCCGTGATTGGTTTGCTGGCTGCCCGCAATTGCATGAATGTTGTTGCCAAAAACTTTCACATTACTACCGTTACCAGCAATGCCCGAGCTTCCGCCGGTCGTGGAACCAGGAGCAGTCAACTCGTTGTTAATTACACGCCAATAATTATTTCGCACGCCTAAAAAAATCACCCCTGCCGGACCATCGCCTACAAGATGCAAACCTGCAATCGTGATCCATTGCGAGTCGTTCGGATAACTCACGCGGTCGGCGCCGCAGACCGCAGCCATGCCGGAGTTCACGATCTTGACAGTTTCTCCGGGATAGGAGATTACCGAGATGCGTCCGGTTCCAGCCGCGCCAGCGGCCTGGCTGCCGCTTTTATAGCGGAAATTCAAAAAACAATTGCCGAAGCCGATGTCGGTGTAATCGGCGCCCTTGCCGCGCAGTACGACGGTATCTCCAGGGCGAAGCTGGCCGTAAGCGCCTTGCGTAGTGTCCGATGTTTGCATATGACGGAAGGGATGCGCGATGTCGCCGATCACTGCCGTTGCGTCGTTGCCGCCCGTGTTGTCGACGAACAAAATGCGCCCCGGATTTGCTGTAAATGTTTTGTCGTTATTCGACGCCACACCGTCGACCACCACGGTGACCGGCAGCTCCGCACCCGGCGCCGGATTACCAAGCACACCGACCTGTACGCTGATCTGTTGAATATCCGGACGCCCGATGGAGGGGCCGAGGCTGCGATAGTTATCCACCTCGACATTATTCAAATAAACCTTCAAAGTGCTGCCGAGTCCGGTGGTTCCGAAGTTCTTACCGAAAATGGAAAGATAGGCGCCCTTGTTGTTTTCGCCGCCGCTGACCGGACCGACCGTGACATCGGTATACAAAATACGCGGAGCCTGGCTTGCGGTGAGTTGTTGAATTTCGGTTTGCGGGCCGGGCGCGGCCGCCGCCGGATCGTTAGCAGCTTGGGGCGGGTTGCCGCTGCTACATCCAGCGCAGATCATTAAAATGACCCATGAAATATGCTTTATTTTATGCAGTAACGATCCAAGCAGTGGGATGGGAAACCAAAACGAACGTTGTTGAATATAAAATGAAGTAAGCAATTTAAATCCTCCAAACTAAATTAAGACTCATAACGCATCAGGCGCTAGACACTGACTGCTTACGGCGATGTACGCCGAATATTTACGTTAAGTACTTAAAATAATCTGAGGTAGTTACCTTATTGACAAATTGTTGCAATCAAAAAAATTTTCCGTACGTATTTATCGCCGAATATTCCACGGCACGATGGATTGCCAATGCTTCGATCGGAAGGAGTTAATGTTGGCGGGGTCTTATGTAAGACGATGCGGGGAGAAGCTGAGTCACGTTACAGCAGCCGGGAATTTCAAGTAATTATTTCATAAAAAAAAGAGTCGTGTATTGACAATACCAGCCTTGGTATTCAAGGCAGTTAAATTTATTATTTCAACCTCGAATAATTAACGCACACACCAGCGCCGCAGGTGACGTGTCACATCGTGTGACAACGCCGCTTGCGGCGTTATTATCAATAACAGGCGCCTACAGCGCGTGCAACAGCGCTGGTTATACGTATCGGCATGCGTTCATCAAAGCTGCGCAATTCCCCGGCGAATGGCGTAACGCACGATGCCGGTCACTTCGTGGATGTCGAGTTTTTTCATGATGCGGCTGCGGTGCGATTCGGCGGTCTTGAAGCTGATGCACAATTGCGCGGCGATATCCTTGGTGGTGTTGCCCTCTGCGATCAGTTGCAGGATCTGCCGCTCGCGCGGTGTCAGCGGGTCAGCGTCGACGTCGGTTTTACCCAGGTAGGCATCCACAACCGACCCTGCCACGCTGGGGCTGATATAAACTTCGCCGCGCATCACTTCACGCACCGCGCGCATCAAATCCTCCGACGCCTGAGTTTTCAAAACGTAACCCTTCACGCCGCCGTGCAACGCTTTGAGCACGTAACTTTTATCGCTGTACATCGTCAGCAAGATAATTTTTGTCGTCGGGACGTGACGTTGAATCTCATGTGCCGCATCCAAACCATTGAGCAACGGCATGGACACATCGAGCACCGCGATGTCCGGTGTCAAGCTGCGCGCCAGCCGGATCGCTTCGCGTCCATCGGCCGCTTCGCCGACCACTTTCTGCCCGTTTCTTTCGAGTAGCCCGCGCAATCCTTCGCGCACGATTTGATGATCATCTGCCAGCAATACACGGTAGTTCATATCAACCTCCTTTTAGGGGGATTTCAGCCACGATCACAGTGCCGTGCCCCGGTTTCGTATCGACGCGCAAGGTTCCTTCCAACGCACTCAACCGTTCACGGATACCCATTAGACCCAAACCCTCGGAACCTGGTTCGCCCTGCGGCACGAAACCGATGCCGTCATCTTGAACTGTGCATGTAACTTTCTGCGCGGCGCTGGCTAGACGAATTTTCACCGACGCCGCCCGTGCATGTTTGGCAACGTTATTCAATGCTTCTTGCACGATCCGGTACAACGCAGTTTCCACCGCCGGCGGCAAGCGCTGCTGGGTTTTTCCTTCCACGGATACCGAGATGCCGGTGCGCTTGGCGACTTTCTCGGCAAGAAATTCGAGTGCCGGAAGGAGCCCTAGGTTATCAAGCACGGTCGGCCGCAACTCGTGCGACAAACCGCGCAGTTCGAACTCGATCTGCCGCAGCAGCCGTTCGATCCCGTCGAAACGATCACGCGTGTGCGGCGGAAGGTTTTCAACCACCTCCGCGATCGCGATATGTACCGACGCCAGCAACTGTCCGGCTTCGTCATGCAAGGCATGCGCAATGCGCTTCAGTTCGGCTTCTAACACCTCGTTGAGATGACGCAGCGCGCGGGTGCCTTCCTGAGCGCCGCGATGGCTCATTTCGAACGGCGACAAGCATTCCGAGAAAAAATCGCCGGCTTTCTCCAGCAGCTCATTGGTGAGTTGCTGTTTTGCATTCAGCCGCCGCAAGGCTTCGTGGTGAATTACCGCCAGTTCGATCACGCCGCAGCCGTCCAGCAACGCGCGGCGCGCGGCTTCGTAACCGGATGCCAATGCGGTTTCGTTGCCGTGTTCGAGATAGTCCGAGAGAATTTCTGCGTAACACTCGTTCAGCGGTTTGGTATTTACATCATTCACTCCATTACTCATAAATCACCGTTGCAGCGGAAAACCAACACCGTTGCGTCGTCGTCGCGCTTGGCGTAAACATCGAGCACCCGCTGCGCGAAGCGCTGCGGTTCCAGTGCGCTGGGCAGTGCGTCTGTGAAATCACGGCTTATGCCGTCGGTTGCCATGACCAGAGTCGTAGCGTCTGCCAGCGTGAATACGGAAGGCAGCAAATCCGGCAAGCGGTCGCCCACCAGTCCGGCATGCACCAGCAACGATGTGACGTGCGGCGCGGCGCCCGCATGCGACCGCATGATGACACCTGCTACATTGCCGACGCCAAGCCAAGTCATGGTTTTCAGTTTCCAGTCGAACATCGCAACACTGATGGCCGCGCCACGCGTGGCATGCAAGTCGGCATGACAACGCCGCATCTGTGTAATGAGATCGTCATGGATGTTTTGCTCCCAGGTTCTGGCGGCCACCAGGGCGACCGCCGCCGCTTGACTGCCGTGACCCAATGCATCAATGACCACCGCTAATACACCGCCTTCAAATTCGATCAACAGGCATTTGTCGCCGGAGTCTTTTTCGCCGCGGTAATTCAATGACGACACGCCCCACTGAAAAGACAGCGCCCGATTCATCGTTTCCATTTGATTGCCGTCACGGTAGTGCCCTTTCCGACTTGGGACTCGATATTGAATTCATCCATGATCCGCCGCACGCCGGGTAGGCCTAAACCCATGCCGCCCGAGGTGGAAAAACCTTCCAGCATCACGCGTTTGAGTTCCGGAATTCCCGGACCGCTATCCCGCGCGGTAATGCTGATCCCTGGGCAACTGTCGCCGTTGACCATGCCGACCAGAATTTCACCGTCCCGGGCGTAGTGAACAATGTTGCGCGCCAGCTCTGAAATGGCAGTGGCAATCAGCGTCGCCTCGCTCGATGAAAATCCAATATGATCGGCCAGTGCCCGGCCTTGACGGCGAGCATTTACAATGTCCGTGTCCGAAGCCACCGAAACACAGGCTTCCACTTTTATTTTCGACATGTTCTATTAATGCCTCGATTTCCGTTCGAGATGCGCCAAACCTTCTTCCAGATCAAGCACGGTTGGAACATCTTCCAACGTTATCCCCATCTGAACCATAGTAAAGGCGACTTCCGGCTGGATACCGACGATTACGGTCTCCGCACCGCGCAAACGGATCATGCATGCAATGTCGCGTAACGTTCTGGATGCAAACGAATCGAGCACATCCAGAGCAGTGACGTCGACGATGACGCCGCGCGAACGGAACTTACCGACGCGTGCGACCAACGCATCGCGCAATTCCACCAAATCGGCATCGGTTAACGCGGCTTGGATGGTTGCAATCAGGTAATGCGACTGCTTGAGAATAGGTACTGCCATTGCTGCCCCCTCTCTTCTCCATGTGTTAGGAAGCGACTACTACTTGATGCGCACTGTCTTGTATCGGTGCCACTTTGTAACCGAGTAAACGTTCCGCTTCTTCGATACCGCCCTGCAGATCGCCGACGGTGTTCATCTTGCCGAGATCGACCCCGATGTTGACCAGGGTCTGTGCAATTTCCGGCGACAGCCCGGTAACGATGACGGTGGCCCCCAGCAAGCGCGAGGCTTCGACGGTTTGCACCAAATGATTCGCGACATGCGAGTCGATGGCCGCGACGCCGGTAATGTCGATGACCACGACCCGGGCGCGATTGGCGCGAATGCCGCGCAGCAATTGTTCCGTCAACTGACGCGCACGCTGCGGATCGATCACGCCGATAATCGGCAGAATCAGCAAGCGTTCACGCACCGGCAGCACCGGTGTCGACAATTCACGTATCGCCTCTTGCTGCTGGCGGATAATGCGCTCGCGTTCCTGCACGAAGCCGACCGCCACGGTATTTGCAATGCGGTTTGCCGCCGGTTCGTAAGCATCCAAGATGCGATTCAGTAAGTTAAAGTCGGTTTGATATTTTGCAAACAGCGAACGTGCCAGCACGTCGCGCAGCAGCAATACGATTCCGACCACTTCGTCGGTCTGCACGCCACGGGGAATAATGCGTTCCGAGAGATTGCGCGCATAGGCTTGCAGCGCCTCGAACGTTCCTGTTTCCAGCGCCTCGACATAATTGTCGTACACCGAGGTGGCTTCCGCAAAAATTTCATCCTTGCTCATCGCCGTGAGCAACTTAGCCTCGGTAATACGCCGCGCCCATTCTTCCCGCAGCTCGGTGCGATGCTGACGCAGATGCGCGACTAATTCGCGCAGTAATTCGATCGTTGCATGGGATTTATCGGGCAGGTTGCTTTTGCTGCTGTCTGTTTTCATTGTGAGTATTCCTTGCTGGAAATGATCGCAGTCTTAAAGTTACGCCGGTAGATACCCGGCTATCGTAGCGACCTTGGCGTGCTTCGCCAATCAGGCAATATTCTCCGAAAAAATAGGTGAATACCCCGATAGCCTTCCTGATTATTTACTTCATTACTGTCCATGAATAGAAAATGCTGCCCCAGCAATGGAGTCCTATTTTGGGCTAAGCGCGAATGAAGTATGCCAGGTCATTACTTTAATTTTAAAAAAGCATTTACTTCAATTTCATCTCCACCCGCTTGGCAAAAGCAATCCGTTAGTTAAGCTGCGTGTAGCGGCAATGCCGTTGTTACCCTATTTAATTTTCTCTGCTAAAAGGATGATCACAAGGATGAGCGTCGCTCCCGCTGCATTCAATCACGCTGCGTTGTTAATCAGCGCGGCAACGGTCCCGAGCATCGAGCTCGTCGACCGGAAGGAACGTTTGTACGGCTTACGGCGCGACTGGGACCGCTTGCTCGAACACGCGCAGCACGCCAGTATCTTTTCCAGTTGGGAGTGGCAAGCACTTTGGTGGAAGTATTATGGAAATGCAGCCGAATTACGCGTTGTAGTGGCAAAAAGCGGCGAGAGCATCACGGGCATCCTGCCGCTTTATATCCGCCAAGAAAGTGTGTGCGGTGTGCGTACCCGGGTACTGCGGCTGATCGGCACCGGCGGCGATACCTCACCAGATTATTTGGGTCCTCTGTTGGCGCGCGAGGCCGCCGACGCGGTGTGCGATCAGATGGTTGATTATGCCTACAACCAATTGCATGGCTGGGACATCGCTCAGCTTGCCGATGTACATTCCGGAACCGGTTTCGCTGCGGCGGTGAAG
>JACQEQ010000124.1 GCA_016200445.1 Gammaproteobacteria bacterium
TACCGAGGAAAATACCCGGCGCACCAATCGGCTCAAGCTGATTTCAGATCTCGACGCTGCCATTACCAATAATCGTCTGTTGCTGCATTATCAACCGGTGGTGGAACTAAAGTGCAATCAAGTACGCGGTGTCGAAGCCTTGTGCCGTTGGATACATCCCGAGCGTGGGTTTATTCCACCCGATGATTTTATTGCACTGGCCGAACAAAAGGGTTTAATTCAAGCCTTGACTCTTTGGGTGTTGGATACGGCATTGCAACAATGTGCGGCGTGGCATGCGCAAGGGTTGCAGATCGGCATGTCGGTGAATCTGTCGACGCGTAATTTTCTCGATCCGGAATTGCCCGATAAAGTGCAAAGCTATTTGGCCAAATGGAAGGTGCCTGCGCAGTGGTTGAGTTTGGAAATCACTGAAAGCATGACCATGTCCGATCCGGTGCGTGCGCTGGAAATTATTCGTACACTCGACGCGATGGGTATAAAGATTTCAATCGACGACTTTGGTACCGGCTATTCGTCGCTTGCGTATCTGAAAAAATTACAAGTCGATGAACTTAAAATCGATCGCTCATTCGTCCTCGATATGGACAAGGATCAGGACAATCAGGCGATCGTACGTTCCACCATCGACCTGGCGCATTCGCTGGGCCTGAGCGTGGTTGCGGAAGGTATTGAATCCGAGATCATTATGAAAATGCTCCACGGGTACGGTTGTGACAAAGTACAGGGCTACTATTTATGCAAACCCAAACCGGCTGAAGATGTAACCCGCTGGTTGCAGGAATCGCAATGGGGTTTGGGTGTGGCGCATGTTGCGTAGTGATTGACGCGTTATGAGACGCCTTACTGCACAAAATTAAAGTGCGTGGCAGTGGCAATATTCACGTCATAGCAATTGAATATTTCCGTAGTGTTACCGGCAACTTAGTTTATAAAGGGCAGCCTAAAGCAGGTGTTTAATGTGCTAGAATGCGCCGCTTCGAATTTATGCCTGACGAATCAACCGCGTATCTGGTATTTACCGGGAGTATTAAAAGTCACGCTATGTGTGATGGCGTACCGACCCGGTATAAAACTTTTAACTACATTGGCCCCTCTACATAGACGCTTGCCCAGGATGAAACCTAGAGACATGAATCAGAATTTTCTGCGCGTGATCGCCGTGAGCTTGACAGCCCTATTCATCACTGCCTGTGCCACACCCCAGCTCGCGGTTCCAGCACCGCCAACGACGTACAGCAATCCTGAATACGTGATCGGCGCTGGCGACACACTACAGGTGTTTGTGTGGCGCAATCCCGAGCTGTCGCTGACCATTCCAGTGCGCCCCGATGGCCGGATTTCCACGCCGTTGGTGGAAGAGTTGGTGGTCGCCAACAAGACCCCGGCGCAAGTCGCTCGCGAGATCGAAAAGCGGCTCAGCGCTTATTTAAAAGACCCGCTGGTGACCGTCATCGTTACTACTTTTGTTGGACCATATAACCAGCAGGTGCGCGTGCTGGGTGCGGCAACGCGGCCACAAGTATTGCCGTATCGTGCCAACATGACGGTATTGGACGTCATCATCGCAGTGGGTGGCTTGACCAACATTGCTGCGGGCAACAAAGCCACGATTTCACGCACCGTAAATGGCCAGGTTACGCAGTTTTCGGTACGTCTGGATGACTTGATCCGGGATGGCGATATCCGCGCTAATGTAGAGATGGCGCCGGGCGATATTCTGCTTATCCCTGAGTCTTGGTTTTAGCGTGAAGTGAAAGGCTAGCCATGAATGAGTTAATGTCACAACTGTCGACTTATGCACGCACCACCTGGCGTTACCGCTGGTTTACCCAAATGATTGCGTGGCCGTTGTGTTTAATCGGCTGGCTGGTGGTGTACTTGCTGCCGAATCAATATGACGCCACGGCGCGGGTATACATCGATACGCAGTCGATGTTGCGTCCGCTGCTGCAAGGCTTGGCCGTACAAACCAATGTGTCGGAACAAATTCAGGCGATGCTGCGCACCTTACTTAGCCGCCCAAACCTTGAAAAGGTAGCGCGCATGTCGGATCTTGACATGCAAGCTAAAACACCCGAAGAAATGGAGTTGCTATTGAATCGGCTGGGTAAAAAAATCGTGCTGTCGAATGCGGGCCGTGAAAATTTGTTCAGTATTTCTTATACCTACGAAAAACCCGAAGTTGCAAAACAAGTCGTGCAGTCGTTGTTGACGGTTTTCGTGGAAAGCAGCTTGGGCGATACCCGCAAGGATACGAGCGCGGCGCAGCAGTTTATCGACGAACAAATTAAAGAATACGAAGAGAAACTGTCTTCGGCAGAAGATCGTTTGAAAGATTTTAAACGTCAAAATATGAATGTCATGCCCTCCGAAGGGCGCGGGTATTACGAGCGCTTGCAAAGCGAGACTGCGATACTCGAGCGCGCTAAGCTGGAGTTATGGGAGTCCGAAAACCGGCGCGATGAACTGCACCGGCAGCTCGATGGCGAAGAGCCGACCTTCGGCTTGATGACGGCGGAGCCGATAAAAACGACGGTCTCGGCCACGGACACCCGCATTCAAGCGTTACAAACGAAGCTCGACGAACTGTTGCTGAGATATACCGACGAGCACCCGGATGTGACCTCGTTGCGCAAACAAATCAGCGAATTACAAGAGCAAGATAAAAAGAAGCGTGAGTCGCAAGCCGCTGCTTCCCCGGTGCGACCGACCACGCTCGAAGCGAACCCGGTCTACCAACGCTTAAAAATCGCGTTGGGCGAAGCGGAAGCCAATGTGGCGTCGTTGCGGGTGCGTGTAAAGGAATATAGCAACCGCATCGCACAGTTAAACAAGCTGGTCGATACCGTACCCCAAGTCGAAGCCGAGCTTGCACGCCTCAATCGTGACTATGCGATTAACAAACAGAATTACGAAACCTTAATCGCCCGGCGCGAATCCGCGAAAATTTCCGAATCGGCGGAACAGAGCTCGGATGCGCTGAAATTTAAAATTGTCGACCCGCCGCGCGTCTCGCTTAAACCGGTGGCACCCAATCGTCCCTTGCTTGCCTCGGCGGTGCTGGTGGCTGGCTTGGGGATGGGCATCTTCTTTGCATTTTTTCTGTCGCAGCTCAAGCCGACCTTTGACCACCATCGCGCCATTGTCGAGGCGACTAACGTGCCGGTACTTGGTTATGTATCGATGGTCTCGACCGGTGCTGCACGCAACAAGCGGCGCGTGGAAGTTCTCGCATTTTCAGCAATGACAGTCGGCTTGTTCGTGGTGTTTGGATTTTATGTCGCGATGCAAGTCCTTGCGAATTCACCAGCCCGCTAGAGTATGTGCTAATGAACTCAATAGAAAAATTAGTTGACCGGATGATACATACCGGCAAGCTGAATTCAGAATCTGCAGCAACGTCTGCTGTGAACACGCCGCCGCCATCGACCGGCACAACGACAATACATACGCGGACGGCGGGCAAGCCGGAGATAGCGGTGTTGGATCTGGCGCAGTTACGAGCCGCCGGTATGCTGACGCCGGATAATTCCCGCAGCCTGATCGCCGAGGAGTACCGGGCGATCAAGCGTCCATTGTTGAAAAATGCGTTTAAGTCGTCGGCAACGGATGTCATCCATCCTAACTTGATCATGGTGACTAGCTCGATTCCTGGCGAGGGTAAGTCGTTTACCTCCATCAATCTTGCGATGAGTATTGCTATGGAGCTGGATCATACCGTGCTGCTGGTGGAAGCTGATGTTGCTAAACCGGCCATCGCGCGTTACTTGGGGTTGCCCGAGGATGTGAAGGGCCTGGTGGATTTTCTTTCCGACGACAAGACTTCCTTGGATGAGGTGTTATTACCCACCAATGTACCGAAGTTGACATTATTACGTGCCGGTCATTTTCATCAACAGGCCACCGAGCTGCTGGCAAGCCAAAACATGAGCCGGTTAATTCACGAATTGGCAGAGCGGTATTCGGATCGCGTCATCATCTTCGATGCGCCACCGATGCTGGTGTCCAGCGAAGCGGCGGTGTTGTCTTCGCTGGTCGGCCAGATCGTCATGGTGGTCGAGTACGGTAAAACACCGCAACGTACCGTCAAAGATGCGCTGCATCTTATCGGTCACGACAAAATTGTCGGTGTCGTTTTGAACAAGAGTCACGGCGGCTCAAGTCAGGGTTACGGTTACGGTTATTATGGCGTAACCGGCAATAGTACCGAGCGTGAATAATTTCGTGTCCTGCGGTATCCCGGCTCACTGAATTTAGCAGCCGTCTTGAATTCTCCGCGTTGATCCTTTCTGATGTTGCCGTAACTATTGTGCGAGGCTTTGTGAACTACGCGACACGACAAATGTGCAAAATCGCTGCGTTACTGGTGGTAGCGATGTTTCCAACGGCGGTGTTTGCCGCAAATTGGAATATCGTTCCGAGCGTAGAAACGGCGTTGACTTACGCAGATAACTTTACGTTTGCGGCTAAAGGACATGAAGAAGCTGAAACCGTACTAGAAGTAAAACCTGCGATTAGCATCCAGAGTACCGAGGGCCGCACGCTGGTGGGCCTTTACTACGGAATCGATAATCTGTTTTATGCAAACAACCCTGACCGTAATGCAGTACAGCAATTATTGCGTGGCAACGCGAGCTCCGAGGTTGTCCGCGATTTGTTCTTCGTTAACGCAACCGGTTCTATTGCTTACCAGGCGGTGAAGCCCACCGCCACCGCCGATCTCGGAAACTTGGCAATTTCACAGGATTCAACCCAGGTTGATACCTGGTCAGTGTCGCCCTATTTCAGGCAAACCTTTAGCGGCGCGGCGGAGCTGCGTGTTGGCATGGCGTTCAATGTTGTAAATTATAAAGACCTGCTCCCGGACAGCTATTCGCGCGAATATTTTTTTAACGCGGCAAGTGGCCCGAGCGCGCAAGATTTACAATGGAAGTTTGATATTAGAAGTAACGAAGTTTACTACCGGGGACAACTCAGCGACGCTAAGCATGGTCAGGCCGAGTTGGATCTTCGCTATAAAGTATTGCCGCAATGGGCGTTGACCGGGCGCGTGGGCTATGTCGACTACAAATACGATACCGATCCCATCGTCAACGACGAGCCGAAAGGTAACACCTGGCGCTCCGGCGTGGCCTGGATACCCAGTACCCGTACCGAGCTGGAAGCCGGTGTAAGTAAAACCTTTGGATCGCGTGCAAAATACGGTTCATTTACGCATCAAGGCCAGTGGTTGTTCTGGAACGCGAATGTCGAGGAAGTCGTAACCGATCGTCGCCAGTTGCAATTGGCATATACAGATCCGGCCACGCAGCAGCAAGGCACGTCCATAACACCTTACCTCACCCAAACCGAGGAGGTTTTCATTAACAAGACGACGCGGTTGCGTACCGGTTATAAATCGGATGAATTTACCACCGAAATATCTGCCTATCGCGATCATCGCCTCTTCCAGAGAACCCACGGAACTGAAACGGTCAGTGGTGCCAGTGCAAGCATGGGCGTGATTTTGTCGAGAAATACCAGTGTGCAAGCAAGCGTGAGTCAGTCCAAAGTGAATGCGGTTGATTCAACACAAACCGAATTTAACGATGTCTCAGCATCGTTGCTGCACAGCTTCGGTACTGGCGTGAAAACGTCGCTCAGTGCGCAACGCCGTGCGGGAACATCGTCGGATCCGTTTCAATCCGATTTCGTCGCCTACTTGATTTCGGCACGTGTGCTGATGAGCTTTTAACTCGAGATAACATATGACGCAGCAACACGAAACTACACAAAAAATTACCAATGCAATGACGGTCGACGTGGAAGATTATTTCCAGGTTTCGGCCTTTGAAAAAATTATCAAGCGCGAACAGTGGGACACGCTGCCGCAACGCGTGGAAAGTAATACGCATCGCGTGCTGGATTTATTTGCGCATGGCGGCATCAAGGCCACGTTTTTCACGTTGGGTTGGGTGGCGGAACGGCATCCGCAGTTGATCCGGCGCATGGTGAGCGAGGGACACGAGCTGGCCAGCCACGGGTATTCTCATATCCGCGTGACGCAGCAGCAACCCGCGCAGTTTCGCGAAGACATCGTGCGCACCAAGCAACTGCTGGAAGACATCGGCGGCGTCGCGGTGCGCGGTTATCGTGCGGCGAGTTATTCCATCGGCGCGGCGAATCTGTGGGCGCTCGATGAATTAAAAGGCGCGGGTTATGACTATAGTTCCAGTATCTATCCGGTCAAGCATGACTTATACGGCATGCCCGAGTGCTCGCGCTTTGCCTGTTATCCGCGCGGGCAGGGCAGTATTTTGGAAATTCCTGTCACCACGGTCGAACTGCTCGGCAAAAAACTGCCGGCTGGTGGCGGTGGATTTTTTCGCCTGTACCCATACCCGGTCTCGCGCTGGGCGTTGCGACGTGTGAATCGTCGCGACCTGGAACCTGCGCTATTTTATTTCCATCCGTGGGAGATCGATCCCGATCAGCCACGGCAACACAATATTCCGCTGAAGACGCGCGTGCGCCACTACCTCAATCTCGGACGGATGGAGACGCGCCTGAAAGCATTGATGCAAGACTTTTCCTGGGGGCGTATGGATCAGATATTTTTGACTGAAAATAATCTCAACAAAGGGACGGGTGCAAGCGCCGCGCGTGTTATAGGTGGCTGAGCTCAACATTAAAGAATTCACCCCGGCTGATACAGCGCGCTGGGATGCCTTCGTCGCCGGCAACGCTGAAGCGACCTTTTTTCATCGCGCCGGTTGGAAGGATGTCATCGAGCGCGCCTTCGGCCATCGTATGTATTTGTTGTATGCCGAACGCAATGGCCAGATTGAAGGTGTGTACCCGCTCGGGCATATACACAGCCAGTTGTTCGGCAATGCGCTGATTTCGGTACCGTTCTGCGTTTACGGCGGGGCGGCCGCAGCAAGCGATGCGGCGCGGGCGGCGCTCGATACCGCGGCGCAGGAGCTGGCGGTAAAGTTAGGCGTAGATTATCTGGAAGTGCGCAGCCGGGTGCCGCGTCACGACGATTGGCTGCGCAAAGATCTGTACGTCACGTTTCGCAAAGCCATCGATCCCGATGTCGAAAAAAATATGACTAACATTCCACGCAAGCAGCGTGCGATGGTGCGTAAGGGTATCGACGCCGGTTTGGTCGGCGAGCTGGATGTCAACATCGAGCGCTTTTACGAAGCCTATGCGCATAGCGTGCATGCGCTAGGTACCCCGGTGTTCCCGAAAAGTTACTTTAAGTATTGGGATCTCATGCGCCGCAGCTGCGAGCGTGGTTTGAAGGTGTTCGACTATGGCCGCAGCAAGCAGGGCACCGGTTCGTACAGTTTTAAAAAGAATTGGGGTTTTGAACCGCAACCGCTGTACTACGAATATTTCTTGGTCAAGGCCAAGGCGCTGCCGAATGTCAGCCCGACCAACCCCAAGTACGAATTATTTATCAAGCTGTGGAAGAAGTTGCCGTTTTCGATTACCAAAATAATTGGCCCATACATCGCTAAAAACCTCGGTTAAGGCTCAACGTGCTCGACCTTCTCCTGCTGGTGCACCGCATTCCCTATCCGCCGGATAAAGGCGACAAGATTCGTTCGTACCACCTGCTCAAGCATCTTGCATCGCAGTACCGGGTGCATTTGGGCACGTTTATCGACGATGTCGACGACTGGCGCCATGTCGATACCGTTAAAGCATTGTGTGCGGAGACTTGCTTTGTGAAGCTCCAGCCGACGCGTGCGCGGATTCTCAGTATGCGCGGTTTTCTGAGCGGTAAACCACTGACCTTGACCTATTATCGTAGTGCTGAACTTCAGCGTTGGGTACGCAAGACGATGGCTGCGCATTCGATCCAGCGCGTGGTTGCGTTTTCATCGGCGATGGCACAGTTCGCGGATGAATTTACCGGCGTACGCCGCGTGATGGATTTTGTCGACGTCGATTCCGACAAGTGGGCGCAATATGCCAAGTCCAAACCGTGGCCGTTGAGCTGGGTGTATCGGCGCGAGAGCGAAACGCTGCTGAGTTATGAACGCAGCGTCGCAGCACGTTGGGATGCAAGCGTGTTGGTATCGAACGACGAGGCGGAATTATTTCAACGTTTGGCACCGCAATCGGCAGCACGCGTGTGCGGCATCTCCAACGGCGTGGATAGCGATTATTTTTCACCCGAACTCCGCTATGAAAATCCCTATCCCGCAGGCGGGCCGGTGTTGGTGTTTACCGGCGCCATGGATTATTGGGCGAATGTCGATGCTGTCGTATGGTTCGCACATGAAGTCTTGCCGCGCATACAGTCACAAATTAAGGACGCACGTTTTTACATTGTCGGTTCGCGGCCGTCGGCGGACGTGCTGGCGCTGCGTCAATGCGCAGGTGTGAGCGTCACCGGCACGGTGCCGGATGTACGTCCGTATGTGCACTATGCGGTTGCCGCAGTGGCGCCGTTGCGGATTGCACGCGGTATTCAGAATAAAGTCTTGGAAGCCCTGAGCATGGCGCGACCGGTCATTGCGACCAGCGCGGCAGCGGAAGGATTAAAGTCACGACCGGAAGATGCGCTGTGGGTTGCGGATGCGGCGCAAGACTATGCGCAACGGTGTGTCGCCATGTTGCGCGGCGAAATTGCGCCGCAGGCGGGCGCATCCGGCCGGCGCTGCGTGGTCGAGCATTATTCCTGGGCAGGAAATCTCACACGCTTTTTGGAATTATTAGAGCCTGCCCGGTGAGCACACCTGCGACGTATTCAGCCACACAGGTTGATGCAGCGCGTTGGCGCGCAGCGTGGCAGGCCGTGGCAATTTCGCTGGGTGTGCTGGCGGCGGCGTACTGGGCTACGCTGGCTTCCATTGTTTCAATTTGGTCGCACTCGGCTAGTTTTACCCACGGATTTTTAATCGTACCCGTCGTCGTCTATCTGGTGTGGCAGCAGCGCACGGAGCTCCAGGTATTGACTCCACAACTCGCGCCACCGGCCCTGTTATTCTTGGGCACATTGGTCTTGTTGTGGTGTGCAGCGCACCTGCTGGTTATCAACGTAGCGCAACATTTCTCGGTCGTCATGATGATACCCGCCACCTTATGGTTTCTGCTGGGCGGCACAGTGATGCGGCGCTTAGCTTTCCCGATGGCTTATTTGTTGTTCGCGGTACCCTTCGGTGAATTTTTGGTGCCGACACTCCAAGACATTACTGCAACTATTGCTGTCAACGCGTTGCAACTCACCGGCATTCCGGTGTTGTGGGAGGGTCGCTTCTTTTACATTCCCTCCGGAAACTTCGAAGTGGCAGAAGCTTGTAGCGGCGTGCGTTACCTGATTGCCTCGCTGGCGTTGGGTACGTTGTACGCTTATATCAGCTATCACTCGCTGTGGCGGCGTGCGGTATTTATACTTCTTGCAGCGATAGTGCCGGTTCTTGCCAATGGCGTGCGCGCTTATGGCATCGTGATGCTTGCGCACCTCAGTAATTACCAGCTAGCTATGGGTGTGGATCATTTCGTCTATGGCTGGGTGTTTTTCGGCGTGGTCATGGCGTTGTTGTTTTGGCTGGGAAATTATTTTCGCGATACGCCGGTAGTGCAAATTGCTCAGCAGCAGGTAGTGCACAGGAGTTCTAACTCAGAGTCACGCAACAATTGGCGCTGGGAGGTGCTGGCACTGGCGATTGTTTTATGTGGCCCATTGTTGACATTCGCACTACAGCGCGAAGTTACAGCCCCGGCGGCATTCGAGCTGCAATTGCCGCCGCTTGCCGGGGCCTGGAGCGGGCCGCACAAAAGCAACGATGCGTGGATGCCGAAATTCAGCGGTGCCACCGCACAGCAGCGCGCGGAGTATCGCCGCGAGCAACAGGTGGTGCAGGTTTACATCTGCATACCGAGCACGGCGATCGCTTGATTTGGAGCTGGTATGTGGTTGCTGGACAATCAACCGCAAACCCGCTGCTTGCGAAGCTGTACGAGGCCCGTGCACGCGTGCTGCGCACAAGCGGTGGCGCGGCGTTGATTGCACTG
Source organism: Gammaproteobacteria bacterium (assembly GCA_016200445.1). GTDB lineage: Bacteria > Pseudomonadota > Gammaproteobacteria > SG8-11 > SG8-11 > UBA6921. The sequence continues at coordinate 10,018 of JACQEQ010000124.1, forward strand.
GCTATCGATAATGCCGAGGACATACAGCGTGCTTCCGCGCGCTTGCAAGAGTTTCTTATCGCAGCGCGGCGGCCATTGAACGCCAGTGTGGGAGGCGAGTGATGGCTGCACCCTTAGTCGTACATATTATTCATCGCCTCGCCATCGGCGGTTTGGAAAACGGTCTGGTGAATTTGATCAATCACATGCCGGAAGAGCGTTATCGCCACGCCATCGTGTGTATGACGCAATCCAGTGATTTTCGGCAACGCATTAAAAACCCGGACGTTGCGGTTTATGAGCTACACAAACAACCCGGTCATGACATGGGTCTGTATTTTCGTTTGTGGCGCTTATTGCGCCGCTTACGGCCAGCGGTGGTACATACCCGCAACATCGGTACGCTCGAATGCCAATTCATCGCGCTGCTGGCCGGTGTATCAGCGCGTGTGCATGGTGAACACGGTCGTGACATGGCCGATATCGATGGCCGTAACGCGACCTATCTGCGCTTGCGCAGACTGTTTCGTCCGTTGATCTCGCGTTACATCGCGGTGTCGCGCGATCTTGCGCAGTGGTTGCACACGCAAGCCGGCGTGCCGGAGGCGCGCGTGGCGCAGATTTACAACGGCGTCGACGAACAGAAGTTTCACCCGCGCGCTGCATTAGCGCGTGCAGTGCTGCCCACGGGTTTTGCGCCGCCGGATGCGATAGTCGTAGGCACTATCGGCCGTTTGTCGGGCGAAAAAGATCAACTGACGTTGCTGCGTGCATTTGCGCGTGCGCGTGCACTGCATCCACAGCGTGAGTTGCGATTGGTATTGGTTGGCGACGGTCCGCTCAAGGCCGAGATCGAACGTGAAATCGTTATCGGAAATTTACAAAGCGATGTCTGGTTGCCCGGCGCGCGCGGCGACATTGCAGAAATACTACGCGCGCTCGATATCTTTATACTGCCGTCACTGGGCGAGGGAATTTCTAACACCATCCTGGAAGCGATGGCGAGCGGTGTTGCGGTGATCGCCACGCGCGTCGGTGGGAATCCCGAACTGGTGGTGGAAAACGCAACTGGCAGATTAGTGCCTGCCGCAGATCCGGAGTCTATGGCGCAGGCCATAGTGAACTACGTGCAGCAACCGGAGGTGCTGTGGCAGCATGCGCAAGCGGGACGGGCACGCATCGAACGCGAATACAGCATGGCTGCAATGGTGAGGCAATATATGGCGGTGTATGATGCCGCGCTCCTGAGAGCCTGTTCAATAACTCACTGAAGGGCGCATTGCGGCGTTAAAATCGAACTCAGAATGCTCACATACGACGTGTATGCTCCGCTTCTTCGTTCGATTTTGCCTAGCACTGCATCCCTTCAGTGAGTTCTTGAACAGGCTCTGAAGCTATGAATTTACCCTTATAAAAACTGAGAACTTAAGCCATGTGCGGAATCGTCGGCATATTTGATTTACGCGGTCAGCGCGAGATAAACGCGGATTTGCTCCATCGCATGAACGAAACCCAGTTTCACCGTGGGCCGGATGAGGGCGGTGTGCATCGCGAACCGGGCGTGGGTTTTGGACATCGGCGCCTGTCCATCATCGACTTGTCCACCGGCCAGCAACCGCTGTTCAACGAAGATGGCTCGGTGGTCGTGGTATTCAATGGCGAAATTTATAATTTTCAAGACCTGGTGCCATTACTCACGGCTCGCGGTCACGTGTTTCGCACCCATTCCGATACCGAAGTGATCGTGCATGGCTGGGAAGAGTGGGGCGAAGACTGCGTTAAACATTTTCGCGGTATGTTTGCGTTCGCCATTTGGGATCGCAACAAAAAAACGCTGTTCATCGAACGTGATCGCCTCGGCATCAAGCCGCTGTTCTATGCGGAACTGCCCAACGGCTTATTGGTATTTTCGTCTGAATTA
>JACQEQ010000125.1 GCA_016200445.1 Gammaproteobacteria bacterium
AGGTGTAGTGCTTCACCCGCCGCGTATTCACCTTGCATCACATTGACGTTGGCGAGGTTGTTGAGAGCAGTGGCGACTTCGAGATTTACGGGGCCATAATGTTGTTCGAGGATGTCGAGAGCGGCCTGGTAGTGTTGTTTGGCGCGTTCGAAATCTTCGCGGTATTCGTATACGGCACCGAGTTTGTTCAAGCTATCGGCTGTGTAGGGGTGGTCGACGCCGAAGGCGGTTTGAGCAAGTGCCAGTGCGCGACGAATCCCGCGTTCGGCAGCATCGATATCGCCCGAGGAGTAATCGGCGACGAACTGAGCCGTCAGCGCATTCCAATCGTTTTCGGCGCTAGTGCCGTTCTCGAAGATCGATCCTGCTGCCGGTAGGGCGCTGAGCTTGGCAATGACCTGTGGTAATGCTTCGGAGGGTGTCGCCGTTGCCGACGCAACCGTAAACAAGGATGCAACGCCGCACAGTCCCGCAACCATTCCACGCATAACGATGATCTCCAATGCTAAAACAGCTCAAGAGATTTATCGGCGAGGCGGCCGTGTGCTTGAGGTATACCGCATATTTTTATGTAGGATGCGCATTTCGGTCGCAGCGTGACGTGGTTTACGAATGCGTAACTGCGCTTCCGGCATGCACATATGAAATACGCTTCACATCGGGCCAGATTAATAGGTAGGAGCAAGATATCGTTATGCAAAATTTAAAATGGGACCGGCCAACGCGCCTGCTGCATTTGGGGTTAGTGACCACCGTCAGTGTGCAACTTTTGTTGAGCCTGGTGATGAAGGCGCCAGGTGCGCGGGCGCATACAGCGTTGGAGGTATTTACCTATCAAGTGCACCGCTACATTGGCTTAGTTGCGCTCGCCGTCGTGTTGTTGCACTGGGTTTGGAGCGTGACGACGCGTGGTCGTGCGACAGTGCGCAATCTGTTCCCAACCACAGCGCAGCAGCGCACACGCGTGATGACCGAGCTGCGCGGCATGTTTGCAAAACAAATTCCAGACAGCGCAACTGCGGGCGGCGTGACCGGCCTGGTGCATGGCTTGGGATTGCTTGCGGTTACTGCCGTTGCACTCACCGGCGGGGTCCTGTTTGTGTGGTGGCCCGAGATCGGTAAACCCGATGCGTTGACGCATACACTGGGCGATGTGCATAGCGCATTGTCCAATTTCGTATGGGCTTACTGGATCGCGCACGGTGGCATTGCATTGTTGCACCATTATCTTGGGCACGACACGTTAAGAAACATGTTTGTCCTCGAGAGGAACTGAGATGACGAACCCATTAACGAATACTTCAATTGCCGCACGGCTCGACGAATTGGAAATGCGGCTAACATTTCAAGACAACACCCTTGCCGAACTCAATGACGTAGTTACAACGCAGGAACGGCGGATTGCGCAATTAGAACGTGAACTGACGCTGTTAAAAGGGCAGATGCGGCTCATGGCGCCATCGTTAACCGCCTCGGCAAGCGAGGAAACCCCGCCGCCGCACTACTGATCCGGCCGGTATATTTTTATTTTGACCCGGACAGTTCCCGCCTGCTAACGTGGCCGCTTTATTTCATAACAGCCGAGGAATTTTCATGTTCGCGAAGACAGTAATGGCAGTGGCGTTGACCGCAGTGGTGCTGAGCGGTGGTGTAGCCGTGGCGGCCGACACCGCCACAGCGAAAACCGTGGAAGCGTTAAATGTCGAGAAGGTGCAGCTCAAGGGCAAGCAGGTTGCGTTCAAAGGTAAAGTGGTCAAGGTCAACAACAACATCATGAAAAAGAATTTCCTGCACATTCAGGACGGAACCGGTAAAGAGGGCACCAACGATGTCACCGTGACCAGCGCGCAGACGGCGAAAGAAGGCGACGTCGTCAGCATCGTCGGCAAAGTGATGCTCGATCGCGACTTCGGTTCGGGCTATACCTATCCGCTCATTATTGAAGACGCAGTCATTACCGCAGCAAAGTAGTCTTGCATGCGATCTGCGGGTGCGCCGTTCCGGTGCACCCGCAGCATCACTCTAAAAACGTGACGCGTTCAGCGTGACGTCCGCACCGCTCCAGGCTTTCTTGAAACGTTGTTCGACCGCAGCGAGCTCCTTGGTTTTTTTCTGCGCTTCGAGGCTTAATTTCAAGCCATACAGCGACCAGCCGTTTTCTGGATTACGCGCGAGGTCGTCAAGGTAGACTTTTTCCGCATCAGCGGCTTTGCCGGCGGCAAGCAGAGTCGCGCCCAGGCGTTGGCGTACCGGTTGAAACCAGTCGGGCGGCTCGTCGTAGATCAAGCCGTCTTCGACCACGCTGGCCTGCTGCAATAATTTGATGGCCGCGTCGGCGTTACCGGCGTGTTGTTCGATGTCGGCAGTCAACACATTGCCCGCAATACCCAGCAAGGTTTTTGACGAGTTAAAACCTGCCGTGTGCTCCGGAGGTTGATCGGCCGTTATTTTAGTTAATACCGCCGCTTCGGCACGCGCTTTTTCAGCGTCATTCTTTGCGCTGTAGGCCAGCCCGCGTGCGAAGTGCCAAATCCCTTTACTGAAGTTCAAGCCTGCGGCAGGTTCCGGTTCTTGAAGTATGTCATCCCACTTACCGAAACGTACCAGTGCATACAACGGCGCAGGAATAAAAAATTCCGCTGGCGGCAGCTCTTTGAGTATGTCGGTAGGCAAGTTTGCTGTCAGTTGACGTGCGGCCTTGATGGCGGCTGCGCTATGCCCGGCCGTCATGTTGGCAAAATACAAAAAGTGCAGGTTGTGGTTGTAATACATCAACGGATAAATGCCCTGCGGGTTCCGGTCCTTGATATATTTTTCATCGGTGTGCGCGGCGTGTTCATTGGCAGTGATGGCTTCTTGGTACATGCCCACGCGCACGAAGGTGTGGGCCGGCATGTGCACCAGGTGTCCGGCGCCCGGCATCAGCCCCGGCAAGCGTTGTGCGCAGGCGAGCGCGCGCTGCGGTTGATGCGAGGCTTCGACCGCGTGAATATAGTAATGGCAGGCGCCTGGATGATTTTCGTCGAGTTTGATGGTTGCCTCCAACGTCGCGACGATCTCGTTGATCGCGCCTTTCGGCTGGCCGTCGGCCGTCCAGTAATCCCAGGGTTGTAAATCCATCAGACTTTCAGCGAACAGGGTCGTGACATCCGTATTCGCCGGGAAACGTTTGGCCGCTTCGCGCATGGCCTGTGCATAGGCTTGGTCGCGAGCGCTGCGATTGTCGCCCGGTACTTTGGCATAGCGTTGCGCCAATGCGCCGATGAGTGCGCGTTCGACCACGGTGGTCTTCACGGCCTTGCTCAGAGCCAGGGCTTTTTGCGCGAGTTCATAGGCAGCGGGTTCGAGTGCGAGATCCATCGGCATGTTGATATTCGGCCCCATCGCCAACGCCTGGCCCCAGAAACACATCGGGCATTTGTCATCCAGTTCGGCGGCCTTTTTAAATGACGCGATGGCTTCGTCATGATTAAACCCATAGGTCAGCCGCAAGCCTTGATCAAAATACTGCTGCGCCGCCGGTACGCTGGTGCTGATCCTTTGGTGGTGCGTCCCTAAATTGTCATACAGTGGCACATTACTGCCATCAGCG
>JACQEQ010000141.1 GCA_016200445.1 Gammaproteobacteria bacterium
GGCGCCACACGGCCGTCGTCGAGCACTTGGCCAATACCCAAGAAATTCATCTGGCCATTAAATAGCCGCACCAAACCGCGGTCGCTGGTGCGCGGTATAAAAACCGTTTGACCACGCTTGAGAAAATACGCCGCATCATCGGACAGTTTTACGCCGGGCCAATCGACCAAGGCGCTGTCGATCGGCAGTAAGCGTGCGTCCAGATCGGCTATGCCCTGTTGTGCCGCATCCTGCAATTGTTGCAATGTCACCGCCTGCGTCAAAGTGTAAGGCCCGACCACGTCACGCCGCAGTTGTGCTACGTGCGCGCCGCAACCCAAGGCGCTACCAATGTCCTCGGCCAGCACACGAATGTAGGTGCCCTTGGAACAGCGTACGGAAACTTCTAACTCATCGTTTTCAAAACGTAGCAGCGTTAATTCATGAATGGTCACGCTGCGCGGCGGGCGTTCGACCTCCCGACCCTGATGCGCTAATTTGTAGAGCGCCACGCCGTTTTGTTTGATGGCCGAGTGCATCGGTGGAATCTGTACGATCTCACCGGCGAAGCGTGCAAGGACAGCGTTGATCGTCTCAAGACTCAATACACCCACTGGGTGAGACGCGATAATGCTACCGTCGGCGTCACCCGTATCCGTACGCACACCGAGCTTGAAGATTGAGCGATAACCTTTTGTAGCGTCGAGCAAAAAACCAGAGATTTTGGTCGCCTCGCCCAAACACAGCGGCAACACGCCGGTGGCGAGTGGATCGAGACTGCCGGTATGTCCGGCTTTGCGCGCATTGAATAAGCGCTTAACAACTTGCAGCGCCCCGTTGGAAGTCATGCCCATGGGCTTGTCGAGCAATAGCACGCCGTGCACATTGCGGCCTTTCTTGCTCGCAGCGCTCACGGTGTTTCGTCGGATTCTTTGGCGGGCGTATCTGCATGGCGCTCGTCGTCGGCGGCGCGTGCAGCATCAATGAGATTCGACAGACGGATACCCGACTCCACCGAAGCATCGTATTTAAAGCGGATTTCGGGAACATGGCGAAGTGTCAAGCATCGGCCCACTTCGCGGCGTAGAAAACCTGCGGCACCATTGAGCACTTTAAGCGATTCTTTATGAGACTGTTCATCGCCGCCAAGTTCCGTCACAAACACGATGGCGTGCTCCATCTCTTTGGTCACCTCGACCGCTGTCACCGTGATCATACCCAAGCGTGGATCTTTTAATCCGCGTTGAATCAATTGCGCCAGCTCGCGTTGCAACTGATCTTCGACGCGACGGATGCGGCTACCATCTTTTTTCATATTGCTTACAGCTTGCGGGCGACTTTAACGCGTTCAAACACTTCGATTTGGTCACCTTCTTTTACGTCGTCGTACTTCTTCACGCCGATGCCGCATTCGGTACCCATGCGCACTTCATTGACATCGTCTTTGAAGCGGCGCAGCGATTCCAACTCGCCTTCGAATACCACGACGTTGTTGCGCAACACGCGAATCGGACTGCTGCGTTTGATCACACCGTCCACGACCATACAACCAGCGATCAAGCCCAGCTTGGGTGAATTGAACACCTGGCGTACTTCCGCCAAACCGATGATCTGCTCTTTGAATTCCGGCGCCAGCATGCCCGACAGCGAGCGTTTCACTTCATCGATGACTTCGTAAATGATGCTGTAGTAATGCAAATCCACGCCATTCTCATCGATTAAACGCTTAGCCGTCGAATCGGCGCGCACATTAAAACCGATCATGACGGCATTCGAAGCAACCGCTAAGTTGACATCGGATTCGGTAATGCCGCCGACCCCGCTGGTAACGATCTTGACTTTTACTTCATCGGTCGCCAATGCAGTCAAAGCATGACAAATCGCTTCGACCGAGCCGTGCACATCGGCTTTGACTACCAGGTTGAGGGTACGCAGTTTGCCTTCATCCAAATTCGAGAACACATCTTCGAGCTTGGTTTGTTGCTGGCTCGCCAACTTCACATCACGGAATTTACCTTGGCGGAACAACGCAACTTCACGCGCTTTACGTTCGTCGGCCACCACCACTACGTCGTCGCCGGCCTTCGGCACGCCCGACAAGCCCAAGACTTCCACCGGCGTCGAGGGCCCGGCTTCGTCGATGGAACGGCCCAGCGCATCTAACATCGCACGCACGCGTCCGTATTCGTAGCCTGACAAAATCACATCGCCTTTACGCAATGTACCGGCTTGCACCAGCACGGTCGCCACCGGGCCACGGCCTTTGTCTAAACGTGATTCGATCACTACACCGTGAGCCGGCCCGTCTTTGACCGCACGCAATTCCATAACTTCGGATTGCAGCAGAATCGCGTCGAGCAATTCGTCGACGCCCTGACCGGTTTTAGCCGACAAGCTGACGAACATAGTGTCGCCGCCCCAGTCTTCCGGGATGACTTGTTCTTGTGTCAACTCCTGGCGCACGCGGTCCGGATTGGCTTCGGTTTTATCGATTTTATTTACGGCGACGACCAACGGCACGCCCGCAGCGCGTGCGTGTTGTATCGCCTCTTTAGTTTGCGGCATCACGCCGTCGTCGGCCGCGACCACCAGCACCACGATGTCGGTGGCCTTGGCGCCGCGCGCGCGCATCGCGGTAAAAGCGGCATGGCCGGGCGTATCTAAAAACGTGATATTGCCCTTGTCGGTTTCAACATGGTAAGCGCCGATATGTTGCGTAATACCGCCCGCCTCGCCTTCGGCAACTTTGGTACGGCGAATGTAGTCAAGCAAGGTGGTTTTACCGTGATCGACGTGACCCATGATGGTCACCACCGGTGCACGCGATACTTGTTCGCCTTCAGCGGTCTTGCCGCGATCCAATACCTCTTCCAATGCATCGTCACGCAACAGCTTTACCTCGTGGCCCATTTCTTCTACCACTACGGCAGCGGTCGCCTGATCCAAGACCTGATTAATCGTCACCATGGTGCCCATGGTCATCATGGTTTTGATGACTTCAGCGGCTTTGACCGACATTTTTTGTGCGAGGTCGGCGACCGTGATGGTTTCCGGAATACCTACAGCGCGCACCACTGGCGCAGTCGGCATTTCAAAACCATGCTGCGGCGCACGCGGTGCAACCGCACCCGTCGAACGGGTTTTTTTCTTGCGGCGTAACGAGGATTTTTCTGCAGTGATATGCAGCTCTTCGCGCTCGGCGGGTTCTTGCAAAACTTCCTGGTCGACCTTGACGCGCTTGCCTTCCTTTTTCGCCTTGGCCGTGCCCGGTTTTTCACCGGCGCGCTTTTTACGGCCTTCTTCGCTTTCGTCAACTACCGGCACCGGTTTGCGCGGCTCGGCGGCGCGGCGGACTTCTTCAGCAGCCTTGCGGGCTTCTTCGGCTTTGCGTGCTTCCTCGGCAACCCGTGCTTGTTCAGCCTTGAGCGCTTCTTCTTCCAAGCGCATGCGTTCGTTGTGTTCGCGCAATGCAATCTCGGCCTTCTGCTCGACCGTCAGCTTGCTTTGCTCTTCTGCGGCCTTTTGCTCGGCCGCTTGCTGCACTTCTTCGGTAATGACACTGCGTTTGACGTAGGTACGTTGTTTACGCACTTCCACGCTCACCGCCTTGGTGGTTTTGCTCGGGCCTTGACCGGACGTCTGGCGCAATTCAGTGACGGTGCGGCGTTTGAGCGTAATTTTTTTTGGCTCGGCGGCGCTCGCCGCTTCGCTGGTGCCACGTTTTGAACTTAAGTGATCCAGCAAGCGCATTTTGTCATCGACGCTGATTTTTTCGTCGGCATCCTTGAGCGAAACTCCCACGTCATTGAGCTGCATCAGCAGCCGCTCTACGGGGATGCCAACGTCATTTGCAAACTGCCGAACGGTTACATCTGACATAGTGCCTTCCACTCCAAAAATGATGACTACTCTTACGCAAGCAACTGATTACTGTTGCGCGGCAAACCAAGGTTCACGGGCACGCATGATAAGCTGCGCAGCACGTTCCGCGTCCAGGCCATCGATGCCGGACAATTCATCAACCGACTGCTCGGCCAGATCTTCCATGGTACGCACACCCTTGCCCGCCAAGGCCGTGGCCAATTTTTGGTCCATACCTTCCATGTCGAGCAAATCTTGCGCCGGCCCCCCGCCGCCGCCGCGCTCTTGCTGTGCGATCGCGCGGGTAACGATGAAATCCTTAGCGCGATTGCGCAATTCCTCGACGATTTGTTCGTCGAATTCTTCGATGTCCAGCATCTCCTGCACCGGGACATAGGCAATTTCCTCAATGGTGGAAAAGCCTTCTTGCACCAGAATACTGGCGACTTCTTCATCCACGCCCAATTGCTCCATGAACGATTTCTTAGCGCCTTCGGTTTCCTGTTCGCCTTTCTTGGACGCTGACGATTTGTCCATGACATTCAGTTCCCAGCCGGTCAACTCGCTGGCCAAACGCACATTTTGTCCGGCACGGCCAATGGCTTGCGAAAGCGTTGCATCTTCCACCGCAATGTCCATGCTGTGCGCTTCTTCGTCGACCAAGATGGATGCGACTTCGGCCGGCGCCATCGCGTTGATCACGTATTGCGCCGGGTTTTCGTTCCACAAAATAATGTCAACACGCTCGCCCGCCAGCTCATTGGAGATCGCCCGCACGCGCGAACCGCGCATGCCGACACACGCACCGACCGGATCGATGCGCGCATCGTTGGAACGCACGGCGATCTTGGCGCGCGCGCCGGGATCACGTGCCGCACCCATGATCTCGATCAAGCCTTCGCCAACCTCCGGCACCTCAAGCTTAAATAACTCGATCAGAAACTGCGGCGCGGTGCGGCTAACAAACAATTGCGGGCCGCGCACTTCGTGACGCACATCTTTCAACCAGCCGCGTAAGCGGTCACCGGGCCGCACGGCTTCGCGCGGAATCAATTCGTCGCGCGTCACTAGGGCTTCGACATTACCGCCCAGATCAAGAATGATATTGCCCTTATCCAAACGCTTAACCACGCCGGTGAGCAACTCGCCTTTGCGTGCCAAATACGCCGTTACGACTTGCTCGCGTTCCGCCTCGCGCACTTTCTGCACGATCACCTGCTTGGCAGTCTGCGCGGCGATGCGGCCGAACGGCACGGATTCCATGGGTTCTTCAACGTACTCATCGACTTTGGCCTCTGGATTCTGATCCAGAGCATCCATCAGACGGATTTCACGATCCGGCGTTTCCATTGCCGCATCGTCGGCGATGATTTTCCAGCGGCGAAATGTCAAGCTGTCGCCCGACTCGCGATCCACCGCGACGCGTACGTCGATATCATCGGTATATTTCTTTTTCGTGGCCATGGCCAATGCCGCTTCCAGAGCCTGGAAAATGACGTCTTTCTCCACGCCCTTTTCGTTGGACACGGCATCTACGACCATCAGAATTTCTTTATTCATAGTTCCAGCCTCTCACTTTCCCGGCTAACGACATCGTTATAAATCAGGCACCAAATTCGCGGTTTCAACGTCGCCGATCTGCAACGCGAACTCCACACCGTCCACTGCCATGCGCACTGCTTCGCCAGACACACTTATTATAGTGCCGCGAAAATTGCGGCGATTCTCCACCGGGGCATGCAACCTTACCCGTGCGTCGCGACCGACGAAACGCGCAAACTGGGCGGCGTTAAACAAGGGCCGGTCCAAACCCGGCGACGACACTTCCAACGTATACGGGCCCGTGATCGGATCTTCGACCTCGAATACGCCGCTCACTTGATGGCTGACTTTTTCGCAATCGTCGAGCGTGATACCGGTGGCCTGATCGATATAAATCCGAATCAAGGCCGAACCGGCACGCGACAAATGCTCCACGCCCACCAACTCGTAGCCCATGGCCGATACCACCGACTCAACTAATTTCTGTAACGCGTGTGACGCTGCCCGCATTTTCCTGACCAGTAAATAAAAAATGGGCCAACGGCCCATTCAACTTCGCAACCAACGAACGACGGCAAGTATAGCCATCCTTCCGCGCGTCCGCCATCCCGCGAACTAACCATTCCGGCCACTTAATTCTGGGTTACCCACAGCGCGCGAATCTGGAAAATAAATCCGCAGTATGCGTACCCCCTGACCGGCGTGCGCGAATTATAGGCGGCGATGCGGTGTTAGGCAACCTGAGCGATGTCCTTTACACCCTGATGGGTCCGTTTCATCCCGGATGTTCTGCCGGCATGCGGATATGCGCTGACGAGGAGCTACCTAGCCAGTCAACGCAAGGTCCACGACGACGGCGGCGTCATGTTTTGACCAGGCAAGTTGAATAGCGAAGGGGCGTGCGGAGACAGCGGATTTAAGCTGTTCGGGCGCACCACGAAAGGTCACCGGCGCTGAAATTTCCAGGTCTCTACCAAAGTGCTTGCGCGCATTACCAGCGATGGTATTGGCAATTTCTCCGACCGCATCGAGCAGGTTGGCTTCGTTGCGGTCGGGTTCGCTGAACTCCACCAGCAAGGCGTTCAACGCCTCGCCGGAGGTGGAAAAATACACGCACCCCCGATAACGCCCCGACACGGTAATTAATCCGGTGTAATCAAAATGCGGAATCAAACCGCCGTTGGCAAGGTAGGCCGCGCGGATGGTCGCCGGTTCGCGTGTGAGTTGTGCGAAGTAGTGGGTGACTGCATCGATGAACACTTTTATTTCACTGTCGGTCATGTCGGCCATGGTCATCCCCTGGTTCTTCCATCAATTCCAACAGCGCGCCCGCCAACCGTGCATCGGTGAACGGCTTGTGTAGAAAACCATGTGCGCCGCGCTTTAACGCTTCAATGACGGTGGCCTTGTCGCTCAATGCGGATACCACAAGAATCCGTAGCTGCGGAGCGATGTCCAACAACGCTGCGATA
>JACQEQ010000029.1 GCA_016200445.1 Gammaproteobacteria bacterium
GGGTTGCAGCAGGAAGCGTCGAAGCGTTGGAGTATGGGTGCGCAACAGGTGCTGGATAGTGCGCAGGCTTTGTACGAAACCCACAAGGCCACGACCTATCCGCGCACCGACAGCACTTTTTTGCCCGAGAGTCAGTGGGTCGATGCTCCCCAAGTGATGAAGGCACTGGCACAATCGGATCCGGCCCTGGGTGATTGGGTGCAGCGCGCGAACCTCAACATCAAGTCGCGCGCCTGGAACGACAAGCGCGTGACCGCGCACCACGCGATCATTCCCACGGCGGCGCGAGTTAACCTCGGCCGCCTGTCCGCCGACGAGCTGAAGCTTTATGACCTGGTTCGACGGCGCTACGTCGCGCAGTTCTACCCGGATCACGAATACGACCAGACCACGATCCAGACCGAAGTGGGTGAGGATCGATTCCGGACGACCGGGCGCATGGCGCGCGTGCCGGGGTGGAAGGACGTGCTCGGCGTGACGCACGAGCCGAACGACGCGGAAAACGAAAACAGCGTGCAACGCCTGCCGACCGTCGCTCAAGGCGAAGCGGTGGCGGTTTCGGATGTGGAAGTTCAGGCGAAACAGACCCAGCCGCTGCAGCACTACACGGAAGGGACGCTGATCGCGGCGATGAAGTCGATCGGCAAGCTCGTTGCGGATCCCAAACTTAAATCCGTGCTGAAAGAAACGGCGGGAATCGGGACCGAAGCGACGCGTGCTTCGATCATCGAAACCTTGTTCAAGCGCGCGTTCGTGCGCAAACAAGGAAAAAAATACCTGCTCAGCACGCCGGCGGGACGCGCACTGATCGCTGCGGTTCCGGATCAGGTCAAAGATCCGGCGACCACGGCGCGCTGGGAACAAGCGCTGGACGACATCGCACAAGGCGCCGGGTCGCTACAGGCATTTCTGGACGCCCAAGCGGCCTGGGTCGCGGGCATCGTGGCAACACCCATTAGCTTCGACGCCGGTGTCACCGCAGTCAACGCCCACGACGATAAAAACACGCCGGCACGGACGTGTCCGGGTTGCGGAAAACCCATGCGCATGCGCAAGGGGTCGAGCGGGCCTTTTTGGGGTTGCTCGGGTTATCCAGATTGCAAGAAGACCCTGCCGGCTGAGGGCAAAAAACGGCGCGCGGCGACTGTGCGTGTGCCGGTCGATAAAAAGGCCGGCACGAAATGCCCGACATGCAGCAAAGGATCGCTGGTGCAGCGCACGGTAAAAAGCGGGAAGAACGCCGGTAAGCCGTTTGTGGGGTGCTCATGCTATCCAAATTGCGACCATTTTTCGTGGCGCACCTGAACATGAACCGAAAAGCATATTTTTGAGCGCAGGTGTTTGGAGTACGGTTTGACCACTGATCGACTATAGGCTACGAATTATATGTTACTACCGCTGCCTGACGGATTCAGGCGATAGCACCCATACCTACGACGCAAGTCGCAGGTCAAGACCGTGAGACGGGTGCGGTGACTGGACGATCGAAAGATCGGACGGTGATCGGTCTAGCACCTTCACTTCGGTGAAGGTTTTTACAGTAATCATCAAGTCGTTGTTGGCTCCTATGAGTCAACAACATACCCCACCGGGGAAGCACCCCCCGGCGACGGGGCGCTTCCCCTTTTTTTGTTCATTCAATCAGGAGAAGCGCCATGTCTATTCCACAAGATGATCAACAAACTCAGGATCAATCGAAGTTCTACAATTTGTTCGGCTCCGGACATGCGTACGTGCGTCGCATACGCGAAGTGGCGGTGAAGCGTGCCGATCCGTTCGTCGCGTGCGACCTGTATGCACTCGACAACGGTCAGACGCGTCGCTTCGACGTCAAGGTCGTGGGGAGTGAGGCGGAAAAGCAAATTCTGCAACTCAAGGCCGACGTCGATAAGGGCGTTCGTGTTGCGATCGAGTATCGCATCAGTGACATTTACGCGGAAACGTATGAGGACCAAAACCATGCGGGTCAGTTCAAGCCGTCCATCAAAGGCCGTTTGTTGAAGGTGCTTTGGGTCGGCGAGGGAGACATCAAGGAGCCCGCCGAACTGACCTTCAATGGTCTTGCGTATCTCAACAGCGTTCGGACGCGCCAGGACTCTCTGGCGGCCAGTCTGTCCGCGTTACATGGTGCAGCCGATGCCGTTGAGTACACGCCGTTCGATTGTGTTGTGGAGCGGAGTCTCGACGAAACGTTTCGCAAGTTTGGGTCGGAGCTTGAAGCCAAGAAACGCATCTTGCTGGGCTTTAAATCCAGCGGGCTGAGTCCACGTGTTTTCACCTACGACAAAGGTGACAAGCAGGGCCAGCCGGGTGTGAGTCTGGGGACCACGCTACGTGAAGTACGATGGGCTAAAGTCGACGGCCAGGAAGTGATCAAGGCCGCCGCTTAAGTGCCGAGTACGAAGGGGGTTTCATTCCCCTTCGGTTTTTTTTGAATTTCAAGGTTGGGTTGGCACAAGCGTTATGCCTAACAACAGCTAACCATGATGGCTGGGTCAGCGCGGGTGTTGAGTGTAGATTTTGCCCGGAACGAAATGCTTTCCCCAAACAGGCGCTGTTTGAGAAAATCGTTTTTTCACCCGTGGCCACGTCGGTAACGTGGTACCCGCCGATTCGCAAGAATCGGCACCCAAGCACCTCTTAGGACTGAGCGTCGGGTGCGATGATGTTCTTAGGAACATTATCAGTCCTGCAAGATACGTTTCCCCCACAGGCGGCGCGTTTTTGCTTGATTTAAGCCATGCATGTGATGGCATGGTCGTACTTCAATTTGCCCCACCATTCCCAACTTCCACCGGCGGGCGTACGGGCAACTTAAAGTGTCAACGTCACCGGGAATCTTCGGATTCCCGGCTGTTCTTTTCTTCAACCCCATCGGGGAGGTCACTCTCCGCTATCGGGGCGCCTCCTCGACATTTTTCATCCACGCGAGGAGGTTCCATGCAAAAACTAAGCGGCGTACTCACGATCAAGTCGATTCAAGGGCGCAATGGTCCGTTCAACGTCGGGACGTTGATAACGGATCTGGGCGATTTCTCCGTCAAGGATGCCATCCTCGAACAATACGAGGAAGGCAAATACGAAGGCGATTTCGGTGTTTCCCGAATCTATCCGAGCAGTTATTTCTCGGGCGGTCGTATGGTCGTTGAAGTTCGGGCGAAATTGGAGACGATCAGCCTCCAAAGCATCGATCATGATATTGGATTTCCTGCGGTACCGGAGGAACCCGATCCAATGGATGAAGTGCCTGTCACCGCCGCGTTGACAACGGCTGTGAATACGACATTGTCCACCGATGCGGATGTGCCATCGGCGGCGGAATCCACGTTGACGGTCTCGGATGATGCGCAGACCGATCTGGATGTGGCGTTATTCGCAGAGCTGTGGCCGTTGAGCGATGCGATCAAGCTCGATCCCACGGTTGACCGGGCAAAATTCCGCTTACAGCGTGATCGACTCAAGGAACTTGGATTTAAGTTCCTGCCGATCGGACAGGTGTGGCAGAAGTCGTAAGAAATACGCATGTCGTGATGCGGGAAAGTCCCGCGTCACGACATATAAACAGGGGGTAAATGCGCAAGGCGGCAGAAGGCCGGTGAGGATGCGGGGCTTTCCTGGAATCCCTCACGCGGATTCGAGAGATTGCCGGAAGGCTCCGCGCCTTCACATTCACCTCACCGGTGGCCTGCCGCCGGAGGTTGCGCAGCGCCCCTTTGCATGGTGATCCGCGTCGTGGACAACCCTGCCGCACTGAATTGGGATCTTGACCCCTAAGTACGAGATCCGGCGACAGAGGACAGCTTGTAACGGCGAGCTAAAACACTGTCGCAACAGGGGTGGAGGCCAAAGTGGCTGTCGCAATAACCTGGAGGGACGCCAAACCGGCCCAGGCGAATAGGTTCTTCGAATGTTGACATTAATCTCGGTCCCACTGCGGTAAATCAGTGGGGCCTTTCTTGAGCGCCGACGACGGTGCTGAAGAAAGGGGCAGGTATTTAAACCGTAACCGCTGCGGTTCAGCGGTAACCACCCACGCACACGACGCACGTCGTGTGTCAGGAGCGTGAAACGGGTGGGGTGACCGGACGATCACAAGATCGGACGTTCATCGGTCCAGCGCCTTCGTGGTTTGAAGGTATCAACTACGCCGCATCACATGATGCGGTTACATCAACCCTGCCGGGGAATTCACTTCCCCGTTGGGGTGGTGTGTTACCCGGTTTATTGGAGAACGCACCATGTCATCAGCACCCGCATTATTTGCAATCATTGTTGTAGTCGGCTGGGCTTGGTACTTAGCTTCGTTCATGAAGAAATGGCCCTCACCTGCTAAACGACGCGCTCATTTGGATCGTGTACGTGAAGTGACCGATGAAGCGTCGGAGCTTAACGAAATAAACAGTCAGCGAGTGTCCAGGGCGTGGGATGAAGGGACGCGGCACGCCTGCGGAGAAA
>JACQEQ010000148.1 GCA_016200445.1 Gammaproteobacteria bacterium
ATGGGGTGTCGCTCTCGATAGGCAGTACTGATCCGCTCAACCTGGACTACCTGCGCCAAGTCAAACAATTGGCAGACGAACTACAACCCGCATGGCTTTCCGATCATCTGTGCTGGACACACCTGGGCGGCACCAATACCCACGACCTGATGCCGTTGCCGTATACCGAAGAGGCATTGGCCCATGTCGTCGAGCGCGTGCTACGCGCACAAGATTATTTAGGCAGACGCCTACTGCTGGAGAATGTGTCAAGTTACGTCACTTATACCAGCTCCCGAATGAGCGAATGGGAATTTCTAGCCGAGATCGTGCGCCGCGCCGATTGCCTGATTTTGCTCGATATCAACAATATTTACGTGAGCGCCTACAACCACGGCTTTGCACCGCTCGACTATCTCAACGCAATTCCGCCGGAACGCGTGCAGCAATTTCATCTGGCCGGGCACAGCAATCTGGGCGATTACATTATCGATACCCACGACCACCCGATCATTGATCCAGTGTGGCAACTTTACACCCAGGCGCTTGCGCGCTTCGGCGACGTCTCGACCATGATCGAGCGTGATGATCATATTCCACCGTTCGACGAGCTATTCGCAGAACTACAGATCGCACGGCGCATCGCACAAGAAGTGAACCATGGCAAGGTGGTGGCGTGAGTTCATTACGTACCTTGCAGACCAACTTTCTCGCTTACTTGCGCACGCCGCAGATGCAGATGCACGGAGCAGTGCTTGACACACCTACCGTCAACGCGGATCTGCGCTTGAAGATCTATGCCGACGCCTATCGCCTGCGCTTGGCCGATGCGCTCGCCGACAACTACCCCATGCTACATGCGTTATTGGGTGACGAGGCATTCGCAGAACTAGGCGCGAGTTATTTGGATACGCATCCATCGCAGCATTTTTCTATTCGCCACTTCGGCCATCGCTTAGCCGAGTTCGTCGCGACGCACGCACCGTATACTCAGCAACCTGTCTTAGCGGACTTGGCAAATTTCGAGTGGGCATTGCGCGATGTGTTCGATGCCGCCGACGCTAACGTGCTGCGCGTCGAAGATTTAGCAGAAATTGCGCCAGAGCAATGGCCGGAGCTACGCTTTCAATTACACCCGACGGCGCGACGCCTGGATTTGACATGGAACGCTCCGGCCCTGTGGAAAGCCTTGGATCAACAGCGCGATCCACCGCCACCGCAGTTAAACAACAGCATCACGGCGTGGTTCATCTGGCGCCATGACTTAAACATTAATTTTCGAACCTTGGAGGCCGATGAAGCCTGGGCAATCGATGCATTGCGACACGACACAAGCTTTGCGGAATTATGCACTGGACTATGCGAGTGGGCAGGTGAACACAGCGCCGCAGTACGCGCAGCGCAACTACTTCAGCGCTGGTTAAGCGAAGGCGTTTTAGCTACCGATACTGCGCCCGAAAAGACCAATACGAATAAGTAAAGAAGCAAATCGAATTGTGCTGTTACGCCGTTGAAAAACAATTAGTGCTACGATAGATTCGTCCTCAATCGCATTTACCTTCAGGAGAACTTTATGTCGATGTCGGCGCAAACTCGCCACGAACGTCGTGCCGATTCTCAAAAACAATTACAAACGCTCGTTTCCTCACGTACCGAGACCTTATCGCTGTATAGCCGGCTGGCCGCGAACAAGCCGTTCAAGTCCAACAAATCGACTCAGAAGTTATTACAGGAATTCTGTGCCTCGTTGATCGATTACACGGCGGGAGCACACTTTCAACTGTATCGTTTTATCGACGAACGCAAAGAACGCCGCAAGCGCGTTAATGAAGTAGCCGAACGTATTTACCCCAACATCGTCGATAGCACTCAACAGATTCTCGACTTCAACGACAAATACGACTGCCAGGACCACTGCGAAAATTTTGACCGTCTTGAAACCGATTTGTCGACACTCGGCGTCATTTTGGCGGACCGCATTGAAATGGAAGACAAGTTGATCGAAGCGCTGGCAGTTCCGCGCGACGAATAGCTTCCACGTCTGATTCAATCTAAGCAGCGATTACAGGCTGCTTAGATATGCCACCTCGCCAGCAACGCGGCTACTTTGGCTTACAAGGGACCGCAGACCAAATATTTGCAGCGTATTCGCCAATGGTGCGGTCACTCGAAAATTTACCCATGTGCGCCACATTTAAAATCGCTTTGCGCGTCCATTCTTCTTGATCGCGGTATAGCGCGTCGACATTCCCTTGGCACGCAATATACGACGCGTAGTCGGCAAGCAAGAAATAGCGGTCGCCATGTGCAGTTAATGCGTCGAAAATCGGCCGGTAGCGATCAGCATCGCTCGGTGAAAAATAACCGGTACTAATCATGTCCAGCGCATGTTTAAGCTCTGGCTGCGTATCGTAGAAATGCCAAGGATTATAGCCATTGCGTTGCCAGTTCTGAATTTCCGCCGCAGTCAGCCCGAAGATGAAGAAATTGTCTTCACCCACCTCCTCGCGAATTTCTATATTTGCACCGTCGAGCGTACCGATGGTAAGCGCACCGTTTAAAGCGAGCTTCATGTTACCCGTACCAGAAGCTTCTGTGCCCGCCGTCGAAATCTGCTGCGACAAATCTGCTGCCGGAATGATATCGCCTGCGGTGGATACATCGTAGTTGGGAATGAACACGACCTTCAGGCGATCCCCGACCGCCGGATCGTTATTCACAATGTCCGCAACATCGTTGATGAGCCGGATGGTGAGCTTTGCAAGGTAATATCCCGGCGCCGCTTTTCCGCCGAAAATGACGGTGCGCGGGACGAAATCGCCGGCCGGGTTAGCGCGAATGCGGTTATACAACGTCACGATATGCAACACGTTGAGCAATTGCCGTTTGTACTCGTGAATACGTTTGATCTGCACGTCGAACAACGAATCGATATTCAGCGTTACTCCCAAATGGTGCTTCACCAAGCGCGCGAATCTCTCCTTGTTAGCGCGCTTCACAGTGCGAAACTGGGTGCGAAATTCGGCGTCGACGGCCAGCGGAGCGAGCTGCCGCAAGCCAAACAAATCGGCGGTCCAACCCGTTCCGATGCGCGACGTTATGAGTTGCGTCAAGCCTGGGTTACTTTGATTTAACCAGCGGCGCGGCGTGATGCCGTTGGTGATGTTGATAAATTTCGCCGGATCGAAAGCATAAAAATCGGCAAAAATCGTTTGCCGCATCAGATCGGTATGCAGCGCAGCGACGCCGTTGACTTTGTGGCTGCCGATGATGGCCAGATGCGCCATCCGCACGCGCTTGCCGCCCTCTTCACCGATGATGGACATGCGCTTGAGCAAGTCGTTATCGCCCGGGCGCCAGTGCATGACAGAACGCAAAAAACGCTGATTGATTTCGTAAATAATCAACAAATGCCGCGGCAATACGCGCTCGAACAAAATTACCGGCCAGCTCTCCAATGCTTCGGGCAACAATGTGTGATTAGTGTAGGCAAAGGTCCGGGTGGTAATGTCCCACGCCTTATCCCATTCAAGACGATGTTTATCGATCAGGATGCGCATCAATTCGGCAATCGCAATCGACGGATGCGTATCGTTGAGCTGGATCGCCACTTTGTCCGGCAGCGCGTCGAAACCTTCATGGTATTTTGCGAACCGGTACAAAATGTCTTGCAGCGATGCGCTGACGAAAAAAAACTGCTGTTTGAGACGTAACTCGCGTCCCATTTTGGTGGTGTCGTCGGGGTACAACACCTTCGACAAATTTTCCGAGCCGTTTTTTTCTTCGACCGCCTTGATGTAATCGCCTTCGTTAAAATATTTCAGATTGAAATCGCGCGTCGCCTTGGCGGACCACAGCCGCATGTTGTTCACGGTCTCGGTGTTGTAACCGGGGATC
>JACQEQ010000118.1 GCA_016200445.1 Gammaproteobacteria bacterium
TCATGCACCACCAGCACACCGGGACGTTTGTCTTTCTTGGCATCGTCGTAGGCGCTGTAGCCCTTGAACACTTGCTCACCGACTTTGTATTGAACATCTTCACCCTTAACAGCCGCTTGTGCCAGTGCACAAAAAACCGTCAAGACTGCTCCAGTCATTATCCGCTTCATGCGATTCTCCTGTGAGTATTGATCAATACGAAACGGGATTGTCTGACAAAGTACGCAATCTGGCGAGAGGGAATTCTAGCCGCCGGTCTTGGACATAAAACGCAGGATTTTTTCCGGTTTGCCGCTGAACTCGTGCCGCTCCGGTTTCAAGGCGATGGCTTTAACGATGGCCGTGCGCAACTCCGCGTCGCTGATACCGGCGCGCAGCAGCGGACGCAACTCGAAGTTATGTTCCTGACCCAAACACATATATAAGGTGCCGTCGACCGACAAGCGCACGCGGTTGCAGGTAGCGCAGAAGTGCTGCGAGATCGGCGTGATGAAGCCGATGCGAACGCCTTTCATCACCACCATATTAATTTTGACCGGATGAAAGCCGGCTGCTTTGGCGGCTTGCAATCCGGCCAGTACTTTTTCTAATTTGCCGCCGGTGATCTCCTGAAACCGCTGCGGCCGTAAACTGTCAAGACTTACGTTCAGGCGTGTCACGCCTGCGTCTTTCAACGCACGCGCATGTTTGGCCAGCTGCACGGCGTTGGTGCTCAACAACAGATCGTCGATGCCCGGCAAGCGCGCCAGACGCGCCGCAAGCAGCGGCATGTCTTTGCGCACCAGCGGTTCACCACCGGTGATGCGCACGCGATGCACGCCGAGCTCGCCGAATGCGCGCATCACGCGCTCGATTTCGTCGAAGCTCAGCCAGTGTTCCGGCTCTTCGAAATCGTTGAAGCCTTTGGGCAGACAATAAAAACAGCGTAGATCGCACTTGTCCGTGACGGACAGGCGTACGTATTCGATGGTGCGGCCAAAAGGATCGGATAATGTGCGTGTCATGGCCGTTAACATACCTGCATGAGGAAAATGAATCTACCGTGCATTAGTCGCGGCAATCCGCGCGGCCTTACAGCGCGGATTGCCGGACTCGTATCCGCGACGCGCGATACCACCTGTAGGGGCGCGATTCATCGCGCCCTGCTGTTTCGGGCGCCTCTCGGGCGTAATAAATTACGCCCCTACAAGCACATCACATTCACATTACGGCCCGTATACGACAGTCAAATACTGAACCATGGCGCCCTGATGCGCCGGGTTGAGATAATTGGCGATCGATGGCGGATCAAACTTATCGACCATCTTCGTGACCACTTTCTGCCAAGCCGCGCTCACTAACTTGGGTTGCGAACTGACGTAGTCCGCCGAATGACATTCCAAACAACCTTCTTTCGTAACCTCGAACGCTACGCGGGTGAGCGGGTCTTGGAGCGTCTCCTCAACCGTTCCGTTATGACAAGCCAGGCATGCAGTACCGCCATCGGCCAACAAAATATCCGGCCCTGGACTGAGCGTGGAGCGATCCGGCGGCAAACGAATGCTCAGCGCATTGGTTACCGTAGCATCGAGCCCTTGAATCTCCGGCATGCTGCCGTCGTTATTGGCCAAAATAACTCCGTCGCCGGTCTGTTCCTTTGCTTGTGCCGGAGCATTCTTTTGGGTCGTGGGCTCGTTGCATCCGGCGGCCGCAATGCTTAATGTCGCGACGAGCAACCACCTGCCGTGGTGTGATGGTTTGGAAAATATGAACACGTTCATGGGCTCTCCTTTAAATCGCAGTGACGTTGGTGGTTTCAATCGGGTTGTAACCATACCCGGTCGGCGCCCAAAACTGCGTGTCGGGCTGAACCTCACCCGAATTCGCAGTCGCCTTGACTTTCAACACGTACGGACCCGCTGCGTCAGGAGTGAACGTAGCCTCGAACCCACGGAACGAATATTTGCCAAGATCAGACCCCAAAGTTACTGGGATCGATGCGCCATTCACGGAAATCTCCACCGTCTTGATGCCCGAGCCGCTATCCACCGCGAAGCCGCGCAATGCCTGCGGTGCGTTCGCCGCCACCTGCGCGCCTTCGATCAAATTAGTGATAAACGAACGGACACGCGGACCCGTTACCGGTCGAGTACCGGGCGGCGTCGGTACGGCAGTACCCGGAGGTACGCACGCACAGTCATTGGCGGGTTCGCGATAAGCAGTGCCCATATAGAACTCGGTAAACACGCTATCGATCACCGTAATCTCAGTGAGATGCTTCACCCAATAAGTGCCGGTGTAGCCCGGCACGACTAGCCGGACCGGATAGCCGTTCAGCATCGGCAAATCGGTGCCATTCATTGCATAGGCGAGAATGATGTCGCCGTTGCTCATGGCAATATCGACGTTAAGCGACTTTATAAAGTCAGGGATGGTGCTTTTACCACCCTGATCCATGCCATTAAAAGTCACCTGTACGGCACCCGCGCCAACCCCGGCTTTGGCGAGCACGTCTTGCAATTTCACGCCGGTCCAGCGCGCGTTACCCA
>JACQEQ010000126.1 GCA_016200445.1 Gammaproteobacteria bacterium
CGTGCCAGCGCCCAGCTTGAAAACAAGGGAAAGCCAATCACCACCCCTAATGCGACCGCAGCTAAGCGCAACCACTGCCGCCCCACCGGGCGCGGCGCGCGTAGGATCCAGAGCGCGACTGCGGCAAATACCGCCGCCACTAACGCCCGGCCCAAACCTACGAATGTTGTGTCAAGACTCGCGACCGCGAAACGCGTTGCGGGCAATGTGAGGCTGAAGCCTATGACGCCGAGCAGACCGTACATCAGGCTTTGTATGTCGTTCGATTTATTTGTCATGACATGCCACGCACTTCGATTAATGCGTCGTCACCACAATCGGCGCACCGCGTGTGATTATTAGAGTGTGCTCGTACTGCGCGGAAATATTCCCGGGCGCACCGACCAGCGTCCACCCGTCACCCGCCTCGTCCACATGGCTGCTCTTGGTGGAAAGAAACGGCTCGATCGCAATCACCATGCCCTCGCGCAATTGGCGTTTATCTGCGGGATCGTAGTAACCCACAATGCTTTTTGGATCTTCGTGTAAAGAGCGGCCAACCCCATGACCGGCGAGATTTTTGATGACTTTGAACCCATGCGACTTGGCCACGCGCTGGATTGCCTTGCCAATCTGGTTGATGCGATTGCCCGCGCGCGCTTCGTGCATCGCCGCATGCAAAGCCAACCGGGTCGCATGACACAAGCGCGTTTTGATCGCCGTGGACGGCGGCACCACGCGCGTGCCACCGGTGTCGGCAAAATAACCGTCCAGTTCAGCCGACACATCGACATTGACCACATCGCCCGCCTGAATCCGCCGCACACCGGGAACACCATGCGCGGCTTCCTCGTTGATGCTGATGCAGGTCGCGCCGGGAAAGCGATATGCAAGTTGCGGCGCCGATTGCGCGCCAAAATTTTCCAGCCGTGTCCTGCCCATCGCATCGAGTTCCGCCGTCGTCATGCCCGGCTCCAATGCATCGAGCATCTCGTGCAGCACGCGCGATACGATTTGACCGACTTTCATTAAAGCATCCACGTCCGCTTGATTTTCGATGGTCATGTTTCGTCCTCCTGGTTAATTGATACAGCTAGATGTAGTTTGAAGTTGTAGATGCTGAATCGTTCTGTTCAAAGCGATTCATCTGCCCCCACGCATACAAGCACTCCAAAATCGGTTTCAAGGTCGCGCCTCGCGGAGTCAAAGAATATTCCACTCGGGGTGGAAGCTCGGCATAAATCTTCCGTTTGATAATTCCGTCCGCCTCCAATTCGCGCAATTGTTGCGTCAGCATTTTTTGGCTGACAGGCGGAATGTTTTTCTTGAGCTCGCCGAAGCGCAGGGTTTGCTCCGATAGCATGTGCAAGACCATCGGTTTCCATTTTCCGCCGATCACATTGAGCGTTGTCAACATCGGGCAGCTCTGCGGGTTTTCGATATGCCATTGATTCTTCATGCTGGTTACCTTGAAGTTGCTATGGCACTAATTTGTGCCTTCTTGCCGCCTCGTGTGTAACGCCTCACGATGATCTGCATCCATTGTATTTGAGGCCGAGAGAATGGACACACTACGGATTGTTCGCATCCCGATTTTGCCCTTTGGTATCGTGAATGCCCATTTAATTTTGGCAGCGTACGGCTGCATCCTGTTCGATACCGGGTTACCGGGATCGGAAGTAAAAATTCAAACCGCCTTAGCCAAACATAGTTTGTCGTTCAAGGACATCAAACTCATCGTGATCAGTCACGCGCACGTCGACCATGCCGGCAACGCGACTCTGCTGAGAAAATTATCTGGCGCGCCCATTGTGGGCCATGCCGACGATGCAAAATACTTCAACCGTAGCCAGGACATGACATTCTGCCCGACCGGTTGGGCGGGTAGAATATTTCGCAAGTTGCCGTTAGTTACCGAACCGTATTCCGGTTTTGAACCAGACATCATGCTCGCGGACTCCGAGTTGCTAGACCTCAACCGCTACGGAATTCCCGGCATCGTTAAACACACCCCCGGCCACACGGCCGGTTCCATCTCGGTAGTACTCTCCACACACACAGCCCTGGTCGGCGATTTGCTTGCGTCGGGTATTTTGATCGGCGGACTGCTTCGAACCGGCCATGCCATTCGTCCGCCCTTCGAAGATAATCCGCACACGGTCGGCCAGGAACTACAACGCCTGCTGGATTCCGGCATCGAAAAATTTTACCTGGGACACGGCGGCCCGCTGATGGCACATGAGGTACAGCGTCATGCCCGCAGCCTGTTGACTATTTGTTAATAACAGGCTCCTAACATTACATAATAACAAGGCGCGGCTGAAGAACAGCCGCGCCCTTACTCACCTGCCTTCGTTAGCAGCGTTACTCGCACTTAAACAGTGTAGTAACTTCGAACGTGGTGTTTTTTCGCACATCCGCCCCAACGTTCGACATACTGATCGCGGTGTCGAGCCACTTGTTGCCACTTTTTGGCTCTTCCGGGCCGTTACGCTGATCGACCTGCGACACGACAACAAAATTTTTGTTGCCGGCTTCTTTACATGTCAGCTTCGCGTCGTTCGCCGCAATACGCATGGCTTGGTCTTTGGTATTCGATTGGGCAAACGATTTGTACTGCCCGCCTTCGATGGGCGTGACGGTCCCTTGTAGGATTGCACACCCAAAAACCGACATTCCCAACAATGTTACTGCGCTCACTTTACCTACCCTAGTTAGACGCATCTCTTTCTCCTTTTTAAGTGATGTATACAAAGCACAACTCCTTAACGAACTGAACAGGCTACTGAGTAGTTAGTCTGCCTGCGCGTCAATGAACAAGTGCTGAATCATGTTTGCTGTCTATGGAGATCGAAAGTAAATGCGGTGCAGAACACACAGCGCGCCGGAAAATATACGCGCCGCTACCTAAGCGACTGCGCCATTTATTGACATTAAAAATAATTTCTTGAATCGCGCGAATTACAATTTCCGGCTCGGTAATCTGCGGAAAATGGCCGCTGTTGTTTGCGATGATCTGGACGGAATACGGTGATAGCGCGGTGAGTTCGTTTTGACACTGGCGATGAATGGCGAAGCACGCTTCCGGAACCAACGGTATTTTCTTGCCGCCGGTAACTACTGCAATAGGGATCGGAGGAAAACTTCCTGCGGCTTCGATTTGCTGCACGGTTTCGGCCACGCAGTCGTCTTCTGAATGTTGATACTTATCGAAGCGCGTATCGATCGCTTTCAATATCCCCGTGATGAAAAGAAGAAAGCGTGGCGGCTTGAAGTTTTCTTGCCTTTGCTTTTCGTCGGGATGAGCGGCATCGACAAAACCACTGCGGCAACGTCATCTGGTTTTGAGCGCGCATACAGATTCGCATATATGCCGCCTAACGAGTGCGCCACCAGAATATCAGGCGGCGGCAGATCAGCGCCTGCAACACGTTCTCAAGTGAGCGAATCACTTCTGCGCCGGTTTGAGGATGCGCCGCCTTGGAGGTTTTACCGATCCCATGCCTGTTATAGACAAATATCCGCACGTGCATTTTTTATTTCCGGATAAAGCCGGTCCCATGAAGACATGGGCATTCTAAATCCGTTCAGCAGAACCACGAGCGGGCCGCCCTCTCCGGAAAGCGAGTACTCGGTCGTGACACCATTTAAGGTCAGCGTCTTTTTTTCTGGTGATGCGTTAGGCATCGCGTGCTCTCGCGGGCATTAGTAAGTATCCCCCGGCAAAGCCGGGGGCTTTAGTTTGTGAGCCGCTCAAAGCGGCTTTACAGGGTCGCTAACGCGGCCCCATCTCATCGGGCCACCGTTCGGTGGCCCATCAGCGCCACAGGTTCATCTGCTCCAGTCGCCGGTCCTCGCGCTCTTGGTTTCGGA
>JACQEQ010000127.1 GCA_016200445.1 Gammaproteobacteria bacterium
AGTCATTCATGATGGCGTTCATCCTCCCATCATGAACAACAAGACATCCTTACTTCAGGCTCATCTCGTGTTGGAAACACGGACCCTGTTCAGGCTCATCTTGCAGTGGAAGACTCTAGTAGTAGTCAACTGCTGTTTCTAGGATCATAGTTGCATGGTAATCCGTTGCACGATAGTTGCGGCGAGTTGCCAAATTAGAGAATTAGGAGAGCGAGCGCAATGACTCAATACAACTACACCGCAATCATAGAGCGTGAAGAGAGCGGCGGTTACCATGCGTTTTGTCCGGCGCTTCGGGGGTGTCATTCGCAGGGGGAAACGTACGAGGAAACCGTTCAAAACATTACAGAAGCCATCCAGCTCTACATCGAAAGCTTGAAAGCCCGCTCAGAACCCGTTCCACACGAAGACGTCATCATCAAACCGATTCATGTCGCGGCATGAGTCCCTTCCTTCCGCAGATCAAGGCTAAAGACTTGGTCCGTGTCGCAAAGCAGCTTGGTTTTGAGTTAGACCGTCAAAAAGGCAGCCACGCGATCTTTTACCGGCCATCGGATAAAGCGCGTGTCGTCATTCCGATGCATGCGGGTGTTGACATCAAACAGCATCATCGATGACATGCGCATCACTCCTGAAAAGTTCAAAGAGCTTCTATGAAAGCAGGGTGAGTTGCGCCTCGCAATATGAGGCGCAACCACTATGCAACGATGCGGCGGGTAACGCGAAACGCGCCAGGCTAGTCGTAGCTGACCGCAATGGCACTCATCTACTCGCAACAAAAAAACGCCCTTGCGGGGTGAGCCGTAAGGGCGATTGATTTAGCGCTGGAATGCGACTTCGGGTCGGCACGGGAGGCGGTGTTAACAACTTAAGCGAGGTGCTAATTTCCTTACTGATACACCGCCTTGGTGTCTGACCCAATGGCCTTTGTTAAGCAGCATGTCGCTTTTTACCGCGACCGCTTGAACGTGTTGTTAGTCGCGTTGTCGCATCGGTCACCTGCAATAGATTGCGCAGAGCTTCGTTAACCACCTTCGAGTTCTTGAAACTCTCAGCCACGTCTGGGTCAAGAACAACAACATCGGTACTTGCCACCACACGCTTGTAGTACTTGCCTCGAACGGCTTTTGAAAAATCATACCCGGCACGCATTTCATCGCCAGCGGGCTTGCGATGTTTAGCTTTGGTAGTTTTTTCTTTCATGGCGGGTAGCCTCTCTGGCGCTGATGATACGAATCGTGTTGTGGTCTTCGGCATGGGATACCACCAACAGCCTCCCGCCAGATAAGCGACCCAGAGTAAGGAAACAAGGATGAGCGAGGCCCGATTGTAACGAGGAGCAATAGCTATAATCGGAACCGGGTTTAAAAACCAGCCTAGGAGCTAAGCTGCCGTGAGGCGAATCTTTGCAACGTTGCCGAGCTTCACATGCTGTTTCGCCTGCCAAAGGTCGTAGTTGCACTGCATAGCAAGCCAACTCTCCGGAGAACGGCCAAGCGCCTTGGAAAGACGCAGTGCCATTTCAGGAGTAAGGCGGATCGTGCCGGTAAGAATTCGATT
Organism: Gammaproteobacteria bacterium; assembly: GCA_016200445.1. Classification (GTDB taxonomy): domain Bacteria; phylum Pseudomonadota; class Gammaproteobacteria; order SG8-11; family SG8-11; genus UBA6921. Next base: position 1,561 of record JACQEQ010000127.1, read on the forward strand.
CAAAGTTGAAGCAGCCACATCGAGCTTGCCTGCCAATTCGCGACCGCTCAGGTTATTGGGCTCCAGGTAAACCTGAATAATGAACTCGCCAGGATAAGGCGGATTGTGCATAGCCATTAGTGATAATCCTCGTAGTCCAAGACGTAGGCGTGCCCGTCGTTGAATTCGAATGTTAAACGCCAGTTTCCATTGACCCACACAGACCACCGGCCGCGCTCCGAACCTTTTAGCGCGTGTAATCGGAACCCTGGAACATTCATATCCTCAATAAGCTGAGACGTATCCAAGGCTGCTAAAAGCATCCGCAGCCGCTTGGAGTGCTGCGGCTGGATGCCTGCCGCGTTTTCCGACTCAAAAAACTTCTTTAGTCCCTTGTGTCGAAACGATTGAATCATATCTTATATATAGCGCGTTGCGCATCACGCAACAAGGCCTCGTGTTCCATGCCTGACGACGCCGCAAAAAAACACCCTTGCGGGGTGAGCCGTAAGGGCGTTTTGTTTTGATGCTGGAATGGTACTTCGATGCGGGATGCTGGGTTTAGCAACCCAGGCCCGGCGCTAATTTGAATTATTGTTTCTCATCGGCGCACCGCTTTTGCACGCGCGGTGGGACGACGCGTTATCCGTGGCCTCGCTGGAAGTTCTTCCCGGATAATTTGGCGCAACCTGGCAGCGGTAACCGGTTGTTCATTCTTTTCCAAGAACGCTTTTAAAGCTTCATTCATCATCGTCTGGTAGACGGTGCCGATGCGTTCAGCACGGGAGCGAAACTCATTTAGTACGGCGTCATCTATGTAGATCGTGATGCGCTTTTTACCTTTCGCCGGAATTAGCGCACCGCGCTTGCCCTTTGAAAAATCGTATTCAGCTTTCATAGCTTTTCACCTCGTGCCGCGTTGCATGGCGAGCCGATATGAGCCGGATCTCCTCACCGCGAAGCGCGTAAACAACAACCAGGAGATTCCCGCGCTACCCATGCCCACCGCAACAAACCGTTCTTCATCTTCTGCATCTGAGTCCAGTTGATGGATCGCCAACGGGTCGAAAACACACCCTTATTTACGAAGGGCCTCAAGAAATTCGTCCGCGCAAATCCCGGCTTGTTTGAGGATGCCACCGAGCGTGCCCAATTTAATTTCGCGATGGTTCGAAACCACGCAGCCCATCGAACCGCGCCGTAATATGGCTACCTCGCTGGCGAAGGATAACGAAGCCGATACGTTCGAGGGCGCGAACTGTTTCTGCGCCGGAGACGAGCGGCAGTCTAGGCATGCGCCGCGACATCGAAGGTAGTCACTAAAGGTTGCCCGCACGTGGTGATCGGAAATTCCTCCAGATAAAGTTCGGTGGCTTCGCGCAGATTTACCAAGGCTTCCTCGACGGATTCGCCCTGCGTGGTTGTTCCCGTCTCGGGATTCAATGCAGTAAACCCGCCTTCCGGCGCAGGGATAAGAACCGCTGTAAGAATCATGGCAGTGCCTCCACTTAATAATTAAAAGAATTATCACTCTTCGAGCTGAAAAAACCTATCGCTTCGTGCCATAGCAAAAACTCCTACGGATACGGCGGGCTGATTCAACGTAAAGAATGCCGTCACCACCAAAGAATCCATAAGGAAGATAAAAAGCAATGCTGCTTATCCTACAAAACAAAACGCCCTTGCGGTTCATACCGCAAGGGCGTTTTTCTTTGGCGCTGCAACTATATTTCTTCGTCGGTGGAAATCTGAAATTCAACCTCTAAAGGGAAGCGTCCCCTTTTCCATCCCCTTTTCCAGAACGCTATTCGAATAGATAGTGCTGAGGTGGAATCGCCACAGCCCTTCCTCGCCCAAAAACTTGCCGGGAGTGATTTGCTCTTCAGCGTGCGCGGACAGAACGAAACACAAGCCCAACAGCAGGGTTGCCAATGCGGCGTGAATTCTCATGGTTGTCCTTATACCGAACGCACAGCTCCGTGTAGAGAACAGAAGCCGGGGCGCGCAGCGACCCGGCATTTTGTTCGTCCAGTAATAGCTACAGAGACGTGTAACTTTTTTGCAGTGATTTCGTCAGACAGCTACGCACTTACGACTCGATGTGTGACATCAGTGTCCACTATAAGAAAAGTTATTCGGCGGATTGCAAAAGACATAGAGGCTTCCACTGTTCCAAATATAAATGCACATGCTGCCTTCACGAACACCGATGGTGTAATTCTGCTGAAATAATATTTTTCCCGGCACATGGCCGTCAGGAAAGCATTGCGCCAGCGTTTTCTCATCCGGAATGCCACCATCACTTCCGGGAATTTCACATGGCTTGATACGTTCACCGGCGCCAACGCCGACTACAGTAATTGAACCATCTTTATTTAGTGCCAACGCAATCTGTGAATTGTCTTTTTCTAAAATAGCGGCAGTAGTGGCAATAGTTCCGAGTTTCGTTTGAGCACACCCGACTACCCCAAATATGGCAAGCATCAAAGTAAAAATCGTTAGTTTGTTACGGGTCATGGCTTTACTCCTTGTTGTGGTTGAATAGGTACGTTAATTCATCGATATTTCTGTAAATCCGAAAACACTGGATTCCCGCATGCGCGGGAATGACAACACCATTACGACCGGCGGATGAATCCTTCTAAAACGACAAGCGCGCATCGAAGAATATTGCGCGCTCTGGATAAAATGGATCGGGAGTCGCCTCGCCCGACCCCGCATCCACCGACTGATAGTGGAAGGTTCTGTCAAAGACATTAAGCATTTTGACTTCCACTAATCCACGACCTTTTGGAAATGACCAACCGAGTGCCATGTCGCCAATCCAAAAGCGGTCGCGCAGCGTTTCTGTGCCTTCAGGAAAAAGGGCATTGATGACCTTCTGATTCACTTGCGTAGCACGCACACGGGTATAAAACCCGCTGGCGTGAAAATAGCGCAGCTCTAGAGGAAGGCGTTGCGTGATCATTTCCGCTGGCAGATTGCCAGGTTGACCTAAGATGTAATCCCGACTGGAACTTTCATGCGTCAACTCGGCGTGAAGTGCCACATCTGAACGTAATAATAAATTTGCATAGGCACGGTGAGCGCGCTCAGAACGCTTTTCGATATTATCGATTCCGTTCGCAATAACAAAATCAAGCTTCCTGCGGCTGATTTCCGCGCCAGTTGCAATATTTGTGGACCACTTGTTGTCGATACCTAAGCCATAACGGCGCGCGCGTGTGCCTAACGAGTCATCAAAGAACTGGTTAAATCCTGCGACCTGTGTGGGCTCCAGAGTTTGATTACGTACCAGATTACGATTGGTTGTGCGAAAGGCCGCCGCACGTAACATGGTGTTGGGTGAAAGCTCCCACAACAATCCAAGTTTTGGATTCCAGCCGTCAACATTAACCCCGTTCTGTTCATTAACTGAATCGAAACTCCCACCCAAAATTAAAGCTGCGCCTCCCAAATGATAGTGCCAGTAGCCATACAAATTTTTCTGATCCACATCTTTCTCAGTTTCTGTTATGACGAGGCCGACCGGTGTATAGCCAGGAATTTCGACAAGCGAATCATCAACGCTATAGATACTTCGTCGATGAGTAATCAACCGAGCATACCCCACCAAGTATCGCGCGTTATTTAATTTCCCTAGATATTGGGCCTCGATTTGCCCCTTAATGCTTTTACTCGAAAATGAAGTCAATTCTCCAATCTCGGCAACATCTTTTAGAATTGAGCGACTAACCGCAGCAACCAGCAATTGTTCGGGCGCCGGTTCATAACGCAAGCCAAGCATCCAACTGGGTTCGGTAATTCTTTGGCGTTGATCCGTAATTGCATCATCCAGATAAAACCTGATCAACCTATCCCCAAACTCACTCTCCTTATCCCGATACTCCGCTTGCACGCTGAGTTGTGAATTCACCCGATATTGTCCGAACACGGTCTTGACTGTTTGGTCGCTATCGTTGTTTATGCGCACGCCGTCGCTGCTGTAGTTGAACTGGCCGATGCTGAATACGCCGTTGGATGAAACTACCGAGGCGGTGACTTCGTGCCCATCGGTGTTATGAGGCCCATTTAGAACGTCGATATCCGCTGAGATACGCGGGCGCTCGAACAGCGGCGCGTATTCGTTAAGACCTGGCGCCGCCAGTGAGCCGCCTTCAAACGGCAGCAGGTTGACTTCGCCCAGGCGCGGGCGCGGCGGTTCGACATTCAGCGGCTGCAATAGTTGAGCTTGCAGCAGTTCGCTGACGCGCGCGGTTTCATGGCGCGGGCGATTGGTATAGGCATCAGCAAGGAATTGGTGCGCGGAGGCGTTGCCCGGCGAAAGGGCCAGCGCACGTGTGCCTTCGGCGATGGCGCTTTGGTCGAAGCCGAGTTTTTGATAGGTGCGCGCGATGCTGACGCCACGCACCGCCAGGTCGTCGTCCAGCAGCAGGCGCGAGCGATACACGCCGCGGTTGTCGTTCAGCTCCATGGATTTCTGCAATTCCACCAGCGCTGCGCCGGGGCGGTTTTGCACTTGCAGCAGAAAGGCATTGTAAAACCAAGGGGTCGGGTCGTTGGGATCGAGTTCTTTCGCGTAATTAAATTGTTGTGCGGCGAGCGTGTCGCGATGTTCTTCGTAATATGCCTTGCCCACATAGCTGCGCAGCGACGACGCGCGCGGGTCCAGGCTGGTGGCGATTTCGAGCTGCGCGCGGCCGCCGTCTAAATCGCCCTGGCGGATTTTCACCAGGCCCAAGCCTAAGCGCGGCAAAGGCGCGGCGGGGTCAAGATGCGCGGCGCTGTCGAATGCAATGGCGGCAGACCCGGTTTGCAATTCGACGAGCGCAGCGAAACCCAGCACCGTTTTAGCTTGTGCGGAGTTTGGATTGATCTCCTCAGCGCGTTGCGCAGAGAGCAGCGCTTGCTCAAGACGGCCGTGCATCAGCTGCAACTCGGCCACGCGCGCCCACACCAAGGCGCTGCTTTCATTCTTTTTGGTGGCCGTCAGTGCGGCCGCCAGTGCGTTGTCCAAATCGAACTTGGCTTGATAAGCGTACGACAGCGCGAGTAACGCGGGCGCCGAGTTTGCGTCGGCCTGCACGGCTTTTTGCGCAGCTTCGAGCGCAAATTGCGCCCGGCCTTGCGTGACGGCAATGACCGAACGCATGACCCACGCAACGCTGCTGCCGGACTCAACGGTCAATACATTCTCGATGTCGGCTTGCGCTTCGGCGACGCGCCCGACCATCAACAAAAGATGCGCGCGATACAGCAAATATTGCGTGCTGGTGATGCCGTCACCGGCTTGCTCAAGCAACGTGAGCGCGGCGCTCAAATTGTTCGCACGCAGTGCGCGCACCGAATCGGCGACGATGGCACGCCACGGTTCCAAACCGAAATTGGTGATGTCTTTCGGCTCGAATTCAAACACATGCGGGTAGTACAACGCCCACTGTACCGACTCCATCGGATCGGCGACGGTATACGCGCCGGGGGCAGCGCCACGTGTTGTCAAGGCGCTTTGGCCGCTTTGCAATAACAACTTACCGGCGGCGTTGCCGGCATTCACGTGCCCTTCGGTCACAGACACCAGCGCCTGTTCATCGTCGACCTTGACAATAAATTCGGTGCCTTCGACCGCCGCGTTCACGAACGGCGTTTTGATTTTGAGGGCGTGCGGCACGCGGCTGATGAAATGCGTGATGCCCTTGAGCAATTCGACGACGGAAAATTCCTGCTCTTTGCCGCCCGGCAAGGTCAATGTGCTGCCTTCGCCCAGCTGCACGTTGGTCTGTTCCCGCTCCAGCCGCAACACCGCGCGGCTGAAGCGGCGCACGGTGACGCTGTCGCCGGCGCAGATTTCCAGATCGGCGGTTACCGGCTGCCACGCTTGCGCGTCTTTGCCGCGTACGTCGACATTGCCCTGCACGGAAACCACGGTCGCGACTGTTTCGGCGCAGCGCGATTCGGCGCGCGCAACTGCGCAACAAAGAATAAGAAGTGGAAGAAGCGCAAACGCGCGGTGTTGTGACACGGTCATATTATTTTTCGTTCCGTGAAGACTGCTGTACAGCGGCACCAGCAGCGAGCGCGCTTATGGTAATCAAAACAGGCGGGGGGAACAACTTCTGTCGCGGTTGTGATTACATCCAGTTCCGAACTCTACTTTACATTCACACTCACAGCGCCATTCCAATCCGCAGGCGGTGCATGCATTTGATATTCA
>JACQEQ010000130.1 GCA_016200445.1 Gammaproteobacteria bacterium
GACGTGGAAGGACGTTCCTGCGTGATTATCGACGACTTGGTCGACACCGCTGGAACCTTATGCCAAGCCGCACGTGCGCTAAAAGATCACGGCGCGAAAACCGTTGTGGCGTACACTACGCACCCGGTGTTATCGGGCGCGGCAGTGACTAACATCGAGAATTCGGTGTTGGATGAAATTGTGGTGACGGATACCATCCCGTTACGGCCGGAAGCTAAAGCCTGCAAACGGATTCGTCAATTGAGTATTTCCGGCATGCTGGCGGAGTCCATGCGCCGCATTAGTAGTGAAGAGTCGGTAAGCAGTCTGTACATGGATTAATGTTTTTAAATTTGGCAGTGGAGAATCGCTATGAGTAACGAATTTTTGTTGAACGCCGAAGTGCGCACCACCAAAACCGGTCGCGGTGGCAGCCGTCGCTTGCGTCACGCCGAGAAAGTACCGGCGATCATGTACGGTGCCGGCCATGAGCCGATGATGCTGGAAGTCACTCACAAAGAATTGTCGCGTAAACTCGAAAACGATGCGTTTTATTCGCACATTCTGACGTTGAAAATCGGCGGTAAAGATCACAAAGCGGTGTTGCGTGATCTGCAACGCCATCCGGCGCGTAACAAACTCATTCACGCCGATTTCCAAAGCGTCAGCGATACGCAGCGCATTACCATGCACGTGCCGTTGCATTTTGTCGGCGCCGAACTCTCGCCTGGCGTCAAAACCCAGGGCGGCGTGGTATCGCATTTGATGAACAGTGTCGAAGTTCGCTGCTTGGCCAAAGACCTGCCGGAATTTATTGCCGCCGACATGTCAGGCCTGAGCCTGCACCAGTCGATCCACTTGTCTGATCTCAAAGTTTCACCTGGCGTACAAGCTACACGGCACAATGCCGGCTTTTGGTTTGTGGACTTTCTAGCGCGCGAAGCGGGCACGTCGCTTCGGCTTGAAGCCAAGTTTCACGGCGAGGTTGGCAAGATCACTCTCGCAGGTCGCGACGTGTGGCTGCTCAAACCTAACACCTTCATGAATCGGAGTGGTCAGGCGGTGCGCGCCTTGGCGCAGTTTTATCAAATTGAAATCGCCGATATTCTGGTCGCACACGATGAACTCGATGTACCGGCCGGTGCGTTAAAAGTAAAACAGGGCGGCGGGCACGCCGGGCACAACGGCCTGCGCGACATCATTGATCAACTCGGCGGCAACGAATTTTTGCGCTTGCGCATCGGCATCAGCCGTCCCGAGACCAGCGGCGACGTTACGAATTACGTACTGGGCGCACCGTCCAAATCAGATCGCAACGCCATTGACGCTGCGATTAAATTCGCCGCCATCTATACACCGCAACTCATCGGCGGCGAAATTCAGAAGGCCATGCAACATCTGCACAGCCTGACTCCACCACCAGCCAGCGAGTAACGCGTCATGGGATTTAAATGCGGTATCGTCGGATTGCCCAATGTCGGCAAGTCCACGCTGTTTAATGCACTGACCAAGGCCGGCATCCAGGCGGAAAATTATCCGTTCTGCACCATCGAGCCCAATGTCGGTGTGGTGCCGATGCCCGACCCGCGTTTGGACAAACTCGCCGCCATCGTCAACCCGCAGCGCGTGTTGCCCACCACCATGGAATTCGTCGACATCGCCGGGCTGGTGGAAGGCGCGTCCAAAGGCGAGGGTCTTGGCAATAAATTTCTCGCCAACATCCGCGAGACCGACGCCATCGCCCACGTGGTGCGCTGCTTCGAAGACCCCAACGTGATTCACGTGATGGACAAGGTCAATCCGCTCAGCGATATCGAAGTCATCGACACCGAGCTCGCACTTGCCGACCTCGAAGCCGTCGAAAAAGCGTTGCATCGCCTCGGCAAATCCGCGAAAGCGGGCGACAAAGATGCGATCATAAAAAACAAATTGTGCGAACAGCTGCGCGAACAACTCAATCAGGCCAAGCCGGTGCGCGCGATGGGCCTGAGCGCCGAGCAAATGAAGCTGCTCTATGACCTGCACCTGCTCACCGCCAAACCGACCATGTACATCGCCAACGTCGCCGAAGACGGCTTTGAAAACAACCCGCACCTCGACGCAGTGCGCAAGCACGCGGCGCAGGAAGGCGCCATGGTCGTGCCGGTGTGCGCGGCGATTGAAGTAGAGTTGGGCGAACTGAGTGACGAGGAGAAAAAAGAATTTCTCGCCACCATGGGCCAGAATGAACCGGGTTTGAATCGCGTGATCCGAGCTGGTTACAGCCTGCTCGGCTTACAGACCTACTTCACCGCCGGTGTAAAAGAAGTGCGTGCGTGGACCGTAAAAGTCGGCGCCACCGCGCCGCAAGCCGCAGCGGTCATCCACACCGATTTCGAAAAAGGCTTCATCCGCGCCGAAGTCATCGCCTTCAACGACTATGTCGAATGCGGCGGCGAAGCCGGCGCCAAAGACAAAGGCAAAATGCGCCTCGAAGGCAAAGACTACCTCGTCCAAGATGGCGACGTCATGCATTTCCGATTTGCG
>JACQEQ010000119.1 GCA_016200445.1 Gammaproteobacteria bacterium
GTCTGGCACCCCTGCACGCAGATGAAAGACCACGAATCCCTGCCGCTGGTCCCCATCCGGCGCGGGCAGGGCGTGTGGCTGGAAGACTTCGAAGGCAAGCAGTATCTCGACGCGATCAGTTCGTGGTGGGTGAATTTATTCGGCCATGCACAGCCGCGCATACAGGCGGCGTTGCATGCGCAATTGGATCAACTTGAACATGTGTTGCTGGCCGGGTTTACACACGCACCGGTGATCGAACTTGCAGAACGCTTAGTGCAGGTGGCACCCCCTGGTTTAACGCGCTGCTTCTATGCCGACAACGGCTCGGCCGCCGTCGAAGTCGCGCTTAAAATGAGTTATCACTACTGGCGCAATCGCGGGCAACCCGCCAAAACCAAATTCATCACACTGAGTAACAGCTATCACGGCGAAACCCTGGGTGCGCTCGCAGTCGGCGATGTAGCGCTTTACAAACAAACCTACGCGCCGCTGTTGATGCAGGCCATCACTGTGCCGACACCCGACGCCTATCAGCGCGCGTCTGGCGAGAGCGACAGCGACTGTGCGCGTCGCATGTTCGCGCACATGCAACGCGCCTTGGAACAGCACGCTCATGAAGTCTGCGCGGTGATTGTCGAACCCTTGGTGCAATGCGCCGGCAGCATGCGCATGTATTCGCCGCTGTATTTAGAATTGCTGCGGCGCGCTTGCGACGCCCACGGCGTATTACTCATCGCCGATGAAATTGCCGTGGGTTTCGGTCGTACCGGCACTTTGTTTGCCTGCGAGCAGGCCGCGATTACGCCGGATTTTTTATGTTTATCGAAGGGCTTAACCGGCGGATTTTTGCCGCTCTCGGTCGTGTTGTGCGGCGAGATGATTTACGGAGCGTTCTACGACGACTACAGCAAACTCAATGCGTTTTTACATTCCCACAGCTACACCGGCAATCCGCTGGCCTGTGCGGCTGCATTAGCAACCTTGCAAATCTTTCGCGAGGAACCGGTGCTTGATAATAATCGCGAGCTTGCCCGCTGCATGTATGCTGCTGCAGTGCATCTTAACGACCATCCGCATGTTGCTGAAGTCAGGCAAACCGGCATGATTCTGGCGATCGAGCTGGTCAAGGACAAAATCACGCGCGCACCGTTTCCATGGCAGGAACGCCGCGGCCGGCGTGTGTATGAATACGCGTTGCGCCAAGGCGTGTTGTTACGCCCGTTGGGCGATGTGATTTATTTCATGCCGCCGTATGTAATTACAGCAGACGAAATTGCACTAATGGCGCGCGTCGCAAGCGCAGCGATCGAACATGCGACTCAATGAACGCGTTCGGTTTGAATGCCCGCGCCGGTAATCAACTGCTCCAGCGCCGCCAAGTCGGGGATGATTGCAGTAAGGTTGTTAACGATGACTTGCTGCACCTGGAATTTTTCACGGTCGCCGCCGCTTTCTTTGCGAATGTCATCACGCGATACCTTGATCAAGCGTGGATTATTGCGAATGACGACGGCATAAAATTGCAAGCTTGCACCGCTATGCACGCCGTTGAGCACGGCGATGCGCGCACTGCCATCGTAATCTTTGGCCGGCTCGCCTGAAGCCAATTCGTAAGACACCACCGGAACACGTAGACCACGCCACACCAGCGTGCCCAACAGCCAGTCGGGCGCGTTATCTATTGGTTGGGGTGCGGTATAGCGGACAATTTCAGCAATGGCCGTGTTCGGCAGCAACAAATTTTGGTGCTGGGTTGCAATCAACTGGCTATGGATTACCGCGCGTTCGTTAGACATGCTGGCTGCTCCTTACTGGTTGCCGACAGTGTTAGGTAATTTGTCTTTGAATCGTTTAACCAAGGCATTTGCAAGCTCCTCGGGTGTGCCGTTGAAACTTACGTGGCCGGTTTTGCGCGCGTTGTCCGGCATGCTGCTAATCACGCAACTCTCGGCATCTTGCGCCCAGATTTCGCCGCCCGCCGCCGCAATCGCATGACAGCCCTGCTCGCCGTCGTTACCCATGCCGCTGAAAATAATTGCGCCGCAATATTTACCATAGCGTTGCGCCATATCCTGCATCACAAAATCGATACAGGGACTGTAGATCGAGCGTTCGGTTTTTTCCACGAGCACGACACGGCCAAACGTATCGACCAAGATACGCTCGTCGACCGGCGCCAGTACCACTTCTTGACGCTTTAAGGCGTGCCCGGCCTTGGCAACAAATACGCGCAACGGCGTGACGCGGTCCAACTGTTCGGCCAATAAATCCAGATGGCTGGCACCGATGTGCTGTACCAAGACAAAAGCAATCGGCAGATCTCCCGGTAATTTGCTCAAAAATTCGCGCACGGCCAATGGTCCGCCCAATGACGCACCCAGCACCCACAAATTATGCAATGGGCCGTTGGCGGCCATCGCATCTTCGGCGGACACCTCGCGCGGCAATTTGCTGGGCGTGGCTTTTGTCTGTGGAGCAACCGGCTTGGCCGGGACTTTGATCGCAGGCGCGGCGACTGCCTTGGGCGGCGGCCGCCGCCGACGGGTGATCGACCATAATTTAACGGTCAAACGCCGGCCCCATTCTGGATTCGCTACGTTGAGCGACAGCTCTGTAGTTGCACTGTCGTTAAACACAATGGGTAATTGCGCGTTCTCAAGCAGATTTTGCAATATGTCAAGAACCTGATCTGCGGATTCATCCAGATCGACCAGTATCACGTCGGCGCGTACTGCGTTTACTTGCTCCAGTGTCACTATATCTACCGGATAACGGCCAACGACGATGAGGTCGTGTTTGATCAGCACCCGGGCGAGATCCGACATGCGCTTCTCCGAGGTGTACAGAATCGCAACCCGCAGCGGAGCGTTCGAGTCAGTTTCCACGTGTGTGCAGCAACGTGTTGATGTTTTCTAAAAGCTCCTTGTCCTGGTAGGGCTTGCCCATATACATATTCACGCCGATGGCCATGGCGCGCTCGCGATGTTTTTCGCCGGTGCGCGAGGTGATCATGATGATCGGGATATTCTTCAAGCGTGCGTCGTTGCGCATGGCGGTTGCTAGTTCATAACCATCCATACGCGGCATTTCGATATCGAGCAACATCACGTCGGGCAGGTATTCCTGCAATTTCGCCAAGGCATCCACGCCGTCTTTGGCCGTGACGGTTTCGAAACCGTTGCGCGTCAGGAGCCGCTCAGTAACTTTACGCACCGTGATCGAATCGTCGACGATCATGATATTGGAAATTTTTGCCGCGACCAGCACTGCACCTTGGTCGCGCTTGGTGTGCGCGATGCCCGCGCGAATCAACGAGGACAGATCGAGAATCAATGCGACGCCGCCGTCGTTCATGATGGTTGCGCCGGAAATTCCAATCACCGTGGCCACCTGCGGACCGACCGATTTAATTACCACTTCCTGGCGCGCCACGATGGCTTCGACATGCAGCGCCACACGGTGATCGCCCGCGCGTGCGAGAATCAACGGAATTTTTACGCCGGCATCGGGCAATTGCGGCTGCGAAATATTGAGCACCGTACCCAGATGGAAAAATTTGTAGCTGTGCCCGCCGTATTCATAGCGCAAATGTTCGTCGCGCTGAAGTTTTTCAAGCTCTTCGCGACCGGCGCGTACCACACCATCGATGACCATCAATGGAATTGCATAGGTCTGCTCCCCCACATGCACCATCAACGCCTGATTGACCGATACGGTAAGCGGCAAGCGAACGATAAATATCGTGCCCTGACCCTTGGCGGTGGAGATCTGCAAGGTACCGTTGAGCTGTTTAATCTGGTTATTGACCACGTCCATCCCGACGCCGCGCCCGGAAATCTGGGTCACTTTCTTGGCCGTCGAGAATCCGGCCTCAAGCACAAACTGCGTGACTTCGTTGTCGGTTAAATCGGAATCCTTTTCCATCAAACCGCGCTCAAGCGCTTTTTTGCGTATCGCCGCCAAGTCCATGCCGGCACCGTCATCAGCAATACTAAGTACGATTTCCGGACCCTCGCGCCAAAACTTCAGCGTGATATTGCCGCCATCGGTTTTGCCCGATTTAGCGCGCGCCGACGGCGCTTCGATCCCGTGATCGACTGCGTTACGCAACATGTGCTCCAACGCCGGGGTCAACCGGTTCAACACCGAGCGGTCCATTTCGCCTTCCGCGCCTAGCACATGCAGCTCGATCTGCTTGTCCAGCTCTTTGGCGGTTTGGCGCACGATACGACGCATGCGCGGCACAACGCTGGAAAACGGCACCAGTCGCGTGCGCATCAAACCATCTTGTAACGCCGAGCCCACGCGCGATTGTTGCAGCAGCAGAATTTCGGATTCGCGCGTCAAATTGTCCAACAGCTTTTGAATGCTACCCAGATCGCCTACGCTCTCCACCAGGCTGCGCGACAATTGTTGCATGTTGGAGAAACGGTCAAGTTCGAGCGGATCGAATTCTTCGCTGTCGCTCACGCCGGATTTTTCATAGCGAAACAGCATTTGCGCTTCGGCTTCAATTTCGAATTTGCGTAATTGCTCGCGCAGACGGTTTACGGTTTGGGCCAATTCCAGCAGATTGAAATTAACTGAATTGAGCTGCAATTCGATGCGCGAACGGTAAATCGACATTTCACCGGCGTTGTTGACTAATTCGTCAAGCAAGCCCAACGCGACACGTACTTGTTCATCGGCTGCTTTGATCTTTTGCGCTTGGGCGGGCTGCTCCATGTCCACCGCACCGGGTACGGCCGCCGTGCGCGCTGCATCCATCAATGCCGCAATACCAGCCGAATTCTCGGTGGGTACCCATGCTTCGCCCAGTCGTAAGCCGTATGCATCACGTCGACTAATGCGCTATTTGTCTTAACCCGGCCCTGTGCGATTCCTTCGAATATGTTTTCGATGCTGTGACTGAGATCGCCGATGGGCGCAACTTTCGCCATGCGCGCGCCGCCTTTGATGGTGTGTAGTGCGCGTTGCAATTCACCGACGACTTCCGCATCGGTAGTATCAGCGGCCCAACGGGTGATCAAGTCGTCCATGGCGGCGAGAATTTCGTTGGCCTCTTCCAAAAATACATCCAGAAGATCGCTATCGCCGTCGGTTGCTTCGGAAAGCACAGGCTCTGCGGCGCGCGGAAATGGAATGACCTGACGTTCATCGGGACGCGCTTCGGGCTGGGTTTTGATCTCAAACAGGGGTTCGGTTTCGGGCTCGGCAACTGCGACGGATTCCTGCGGCGGCGCCGTCACCGCGTCGATTTGTCGTAACAAGTCATCCGGCCGGGCCACGCTTTCGCCCTGTCGCAAACTTTCGACGCTACGCGCGAGCCAGTCGTGCGCAGCCTGTACTGCATCGAATGCTGCGCTGTTTGCCGGAAACAACCCTTCGCCAATACGCTGTAATAATGTCTCGACCTGGTGACAGAGCTCGCCCACCGGCTCGATACGCGCCATATTGGCACCGCCCTTTATGGTGTGCAGCCCGCGCTGCACTTCGCCGAGGGTTGCCAAGTCGTTCAACGCCGGACGCCAGCGCCCCATGACCTCATCGAGCGACTGGAGTATGTCCACCGCCTCGTCGAGAAATACGCCGCGCAATTCGGCATCAGGGTCGATTGTTGACAAATCGACAGCAGATTGCATAACCACTGGAGAAGGCACGTGAGTACTATAGTTTTCGAGCTGATCGAGCAGCTCCGACGGCGTGATCAACGGACGCTGATCGCGCGTGTAGGTCAGCGCCTCGTCGACCCACGCTAGCACCCGCAAAATCAAACGCACGGCTTCCGCGCTGCGCAATGCGGGATTTTCCTGTAATTGCGCTAGCAGTGCATTCGCTGCGCTGCATGCTGTTGCAATGGGGATTAAGTTGGCGATGCGAGCGCCTCCGTGCAAGGTGCTGAAGCGGCGCCGGATCTCGTCGATATATTCGTCGCGCTGCGGCACCTCGACCCAGACATTCGCCTCGCCCATACTGCGGCCGACCAAATCGGTCGCCTCGAGCAAAAATACGTTGACCAGTTCGACGTCGACATCGTCGTCCGGTTTTACATCGGGCGCGGTTTCAACACGGTCCGCTTCGAGCGAAGCTACAGGTTCGGTTTGCAAACGCTCCTGTTGCCGCTCGGCTGCAATTCGATGCGCCTCGGCAATATGTTCAAGCAGGCGGAGTTTGGCGGGATGCGTGCTGTGTGTGTCGCTCAGATCGCGCAGTACGTCGTTGATGAATTCATAACCGCTACGCAACGTTGCCAGCACTTCGGTATCGGCTGGGCTATGATTTTCTGCGACCAGCTTGGCCCATTTTTCCAGCGCGTCGGCGACGTCGGCGATTTCTTCGATATTCGCCATCCGCGCGCTTCCATGCAGGGTGTGCAGAGCGCGAATCAAATCTTCATTGACCGTACAATGCACGTCGGGCGCAGCACAATGTTCGATAAATGCGCTTACCGCAGCCAGATGGTTACGCGTTTCGTTAACGAATATTTCTGCCAATACCGGATCGACGTGACGCGCCGGCGGGAGTGCATTTTCCGCACCCAAAATGACATCTTCAACCGCCTCAACAAGCTCCGGCACAGGGAGCGGCAACGGCGCCAGATCGTCGAGCAATTCTCCCTTAGCTACGCGCTGCGCACGCTCAATCAGCGGATGTGTCACAACCCCGCCCTTGCTTCCGGCGCGCAGCTCTTCGACCAACAACGGCATTAAATCCCGGGCTTGCTCCAGCACACCATAAACGGCGGGCGAGACTTCAATGGTCCGGTCGAGCACGCGGTTGAGCATGTTCTCCACTGCCCAGGCGAACTCACCGATTTCCATCGCCCCGACGATACGGCCGCTGCCTTTGACCGTATGAAACGAGCGCCGCAAAGTTCGCAACGCATTGTCGTCAGCAGCATTCTTTTTCCATAGCTCCAGTTGCGTTGCAACGTTAACGCATTCTTCACCGGCTTCTTCCAAGAAGATTTCCAACACTTCGGGATCGACCGGCGGCGGCTCATCGACCGGTGCGGCGGCTGTAATAGCGTGTATAGGTTCAGGCTGCGCAGCGGCCGCCACCGGGTCGCTGGATGGAATTACCGTTATGTCGGGCTCAGGCGCCTTAACTTCAGGAGCCGGCATAGCACCGTATCCCAACAACGCCAAACTCTCGCGCACCGTGTTAAGTCCGTTGCGCGCACCTACCGGGTCGTCGCTGGCCGATTCCAGAAAATATTCAAGCCCTGCGATGACATCGGCGAGTGTGTCAAGTTTCCGGGCGGAGAGTTCCGAGCGCTTTTCGAGCAGCTCTGTGACCAGAAATTGTCCGGCGAGTCCCATCAAGTCGGCGGCCTGCTCGTAACCCAGAATCAGCATTGCGCCTTTAATGTCGTTGATACTTTCCGCGCTCGGCTGCAACAGCTCGAAGGCCGTGGGCTGCGCAGCAAACTGCAACACGGCGTCTTTGACGCGCGCAAGTACTGCACGGGCTTCCTGAGTTGTTAAGCCGACCAAGCTACGGTATTCAGCCTCCGGTAACAGGGCGTTGGATGCGATGCCGGTAGTTTCGGCGGCACCGCCGGACGTTACCGTATGCAAATCTCCCAGCGAAGACTCGACAAAGAGCAACGCGCCGGCAACGCCCATAATCACGTCGTCAGTTAACGCCTGAGTACCGTCTAAAACATTTTTCAGCGCATGTTCTTGTTCGGTTACCGGTTGGCGCAAGCGGCCCAAACCCAGCATGCCAAGCGTGTCGGCAACCGTGCGTAATTTGACAATAACCGGCTCCAATTCGGACAGCGGCCGGTCTTTGGTACGCACGAACAGATCGACGGTTTCTTTAATCGACAGTAAATCTTCTTTCAACGCGGCAGCGACGTGATCCATAACGCCGGCGTTGACACCTAACAACTCGTCCTGCGACTGACTCAACGCTCCGGCACTGGGCAGCAGTTGGTCGAGTTTGAACGCAGTTTTTAGTTCGCTAACACGCGCACCTTTAGAAGTAGCCTGCGCGACGTAGAACAATAGATTCTTGACTAAATCTTTGGAGGGGGTCTTTTGCAGCGCGGCTTCGCCTTGCTCAACCATGGTTTTTAACTTGCGGTCGAGCTGACCAAGCAGCATTTTTACCGCAACGCTGGTGTCAAGGCCGCGCTCCGCGAGCGCTTCGACCACGCCGCGCGCGACCCACCAGAGCTGACGTACGGTCGCACTGTGGCTAGCGCCATCGAGCTGGGCGAGCACCATGGCGAGTTTCTTGGTTTGTGCGGGAATATCGTTGCCGCGCAGCACGCCCACCAACGCAGCTTGATACGCCGAACGTAACTTCTTCGTCAACGTACGCACATCCGCCGTCCCGACCGGCGCTGTCTTAGGTGGCGGAAGCACGTTTAAATCTGGTGTGAATAACGCATTTTCAGAAAGCAACGGCAAACCGCGCGCCGCACGCAAGTCGTTCAATAACGCCAGTAGCAGCACTGGCCGGTCCTGATGCCCATGGCTCAGATGTTCGAGATAGGCAGGCAGTTGCAGAATGCCGCGCGTGAGCACTTCGTAAGCGTCTTGTTTTTGTTTGACCTGCTCCGCCTTTAATGCCTGCGCCAAGTGCTCCATCTCTTCTGCCAGCAGCGCCGGGCCGAACAACTCCACAATGTGTAGCGTGCCCGTAATTTGATGTAAATGCGCGGCGATAAAGTCAAGCTTGGCTGGATCTGGGGTTTCGACATACGTTTCCAATGCCTGGCGAATTTGATTCAGCGCTTCGCCGATCTCGGTCTTGACCCAATTCAGGGCTTTAATGTCGATACCGCCGCCGGAAGCCATAGTTGAATCCTAAATTAACGCTGATATTTTTTTGTACGCGAGCGTATCGTCGGCCGCAATGCGCTTGAAATCGGGTCGATTCCAACGCAACATCTCGCCGCCGCCCAAGACCAGCACACCGCCTGGCGCGACATGTTCGGCCAGTTGATTGACGATGCGTTCACGTTCAACGTTGTCGAAATAAATTAAAACATTCTGGCAAAAGACGATGTCCACCGGGCCAACCATGCCGTTGCTACTGTCCAGTTCATGCAAATTTACCGGTAAATATTGCGTGCGTTCGCGCAGCGCCGATTTAACGATGAAGGTCTCATCGTCCACTTGATCAAAATAGTGCGCGATTTGTTCTGCGCTCAAGTTGCTCAGTGCACGGCGTTGGTAACTGCCGCGCCGCGCCTTGTTCAGCGAGTTACGGGACAGATCGCTGCCGATGACATTAATGCGCGGGCGCCATTCATAAGGCGCCACGGCTTGATCCATAACGATCGCTAAGGTGTACGCTTCCTCGCCGGTGGAACAGCCCGCACTCCATGCGGTCAGCATGGCCGGACAGGTTTTTTGTACTGCACAGCGTTGCTGGATGTAGCTTGTAAGCAAGGCAAGCGAGCTGGCATGGCGCAAAAAGCGCGTTTCATGCAGCGGCAGCAGATCGATAAAACTGTCCCATTCTTCGTTGTTACCGCTATTCGCACGCAACAGCTCAAAGTAGGCGCGCCGCGATGCGATGCCGCGTTTGCGAACGCGTGTTTCGACGCACTGCAGCAGATACGATTTACGAATTGCACTATCGCGCAGACCGATACGCCGGCCCAACAACTCGATCCACAGTGCAAACTCTTGGTCGTCGATGGTAGTTTGCATAATTTCTGGAAACGCCACCGCGCTCATCAGGGATACCGTGACTGCCATGCGTCGCTACCTTCTTGTTAAACCAACCCGGCCACGACACACATGCGCCGTAGTAGGCTAGGCGGGCAGCTTGAAGCCGGAAACCGACTTACGCAGCTCGTTGGCCAATTCCGCCAGATTTCCGATCGACACTGCGGTTTCATTGGTACCGGCCGAGGTCTGCGTGGTCACTTCCTGAATGACGTTCATGGTGTCGGAAATGCTGGTCGCCGCCGTCGCCTGTTGTTGCGCGGCGTCGGTGATGTTCTGAATGATTTCGGCCAGGTGATTCGACACGGTTTCGATTTCTTCCAGCGATCCACCGGCGTTTTGTGCCAGCTTGGCGCCGTTCACCACACCCGCCGTACTTTGCTCCATCGACGCCACCGCTTCCTTGGTGTCGGATTGAATGGTGCGCACCAGACTTTCAATCTGTTTGGTCGCGTCGGTCGCGCGTTCTGCAAGACGTTGCACTTCGTCCGCCACCACCGCGAAGCCGCGGCCCGCGTCACCAGCCATGGCGGCCTGAATGGCTGCGTTCAAGGCCAGAATGTTGGTTTGGTCGGCGATGTCGGAAATCAGCTCGATGATGTCGCCGATTTCCTGCGAGCTTTCGCCCAGGCGCTTGATGCGCTTGGAGGTCTCTTGGATAGTCTCGCGAATCGAGTCCATACCTTTGATGGTGTTCTGCACCGCCGACGACCCTTTGTTGGCGATGGCCACGGCTTTTTGCGCCACCTCGGTGGATGAAATCGCGTTGTTGGATACCTGCTCGATGGAGGCCGCCATTTGATTCACGGCCGCCGACACCGCCGTGATCTGCTGCGCCTGATGATCGGATGCTTCCGCCAGATGCATTGCAGTCGCCTGCGTTTCTTGCGCGGCCGCCGACACCTGCACGGTGGTTTCGTTGATGGTCGTGACCAATTGACGCAATGCGTCGATAGCGAAGTTAATAGCGTCGGCGATGGCGCCGGTGAAACTCTCGGTGACAGTGGCATGTGCGGTCAAATCGCCGTCTGCCAAGTCGCCGATTTCGTCAAGCAACCGCATAATCGCTTCTTGGTTTTCCTTGTTTTGCTGTTCGGTTTCGTGGGTGCGTTCCTCGGTTTCACGCAAGCGTTTGGCGGTTTCACGGTTAAGCTCGTAGCCCAACATCACCAACATCACCAACGCCAGTACACCGAAAATTCCACCCAAGGAAGAATATAGACCGCGCGTTTCGCCTAAAAATACATAGCCGCTCATCAACGCCGTGGCGTCCTTCAAGAAATCTTCTGAACTGGTGAACATTGCATTCGCGGCGTCTTGCGCCTTGAACAACTCAGGCGTCTTTTCCAGAATCTTAGTCACCAGCACGCTGATTTCCAGATATGCCTCGTTCACTTCTTGTAATTTTTCCAAGGTGTCCGGGTCGGTCATTTTTTGAATGCCCATCGCCTTGTTGCCCTTGATCATGGCATCCAACACCTTACCGAAAAGTGCCGCATCTCGACCAAAACGGTCGGCGGCGGTCGCAGCGCCCTGACCACCTTGCAAAATTTTACTGACGTTGAACGACATACGTTGCGACAACATCAACTGGCGGCTGACGATGTAAACCTGCTGCGGCTTGGCATTGATGTCGATCATGATCTGCACGACTTCGTCGGACAGCGCCAGCAGGTTAGGCATGGAGTTGTTGATGTGGGCGACGAATTCGTTGATCTGTCGAATCGCACCTTCGGCTTTTAAAATCTGGTCGGCATGCTGACGGAACGCGGCCCAGCGCGCCACCAGCGATTCCAGTTGCGCGGCAACGTCGTTGGGCGATGCTGGCGTGCCTTTCGCGGCGTCACCATTTTGCAGATTCGTCAAGATGGCATCGAAATTGTTACGCGATTCGTTCAGCAGCGGGAAGGCTTCCACACGTGCCGACGAGGCTTCCGCCGCGTTTTTCACGATGTTTTGCGACAACACGCGCAGCTCACCGGTTTTGCTGATGTATTCCTTATCGTGGCCGGACTGGATGGCAACGTAGAGGAAGGTCGTACCCATCGCGATAATCAGCAGCAGCAGTACAAGCCCGATGATTGCTTGCCGCTTGTTTTCAAGCAGTCGCGATACAAAGTCGCCGCCCACGGCCATGGCGTCTTTCATTTTGATGTTTTTGATGTTTTTAATCTTTTTCATGCTCACGGCTCCCTAGCCCGATAGGTCATTGCTTGCTGATTACGGATGAATAGGAAATATCTTTAATCCACATCTCGATCGCGCTGCTTGATATTAACTATGCAGCGATACGCACGAACTCCGGACTCTCGGCCAGATCTTTAAAACTAAACACATACCAGTCTGTGTTTTGGTGTTGATAAGCGCCCACCAGATAACTCTTCAAAGCCGCCTGCATTTCAGCCGCGACGGAACGGCTGGTGTCTTGTTGAAAATGTTTCAAACCGGCCACGGCGTCGACTAACAAACCCGCCCAGAGTTCGTCGTAATGAATGATCAACACGCGCGAGCGCGCATTGATGTCGACCGGCGTCTGTCCCAGATAATGTTTCAGATCGATGATCGGCATCAATGTGCCGCGGATATTAGCAACCCCGCGCACCCAGCCTTTGGCGCCGGGGACCACGGCCAGGCGCGGGTAATAAAGTATTTCGCGCACGTCATCGACGGCGGCAACCAAATTCACATTACCGATACGAAAACCGATACCGGTCCACGGTTTGGTAATGGCACGTTGCTGCGGCAAACCCGCCGCACCCTGCTGGCAAAGGCTTTCAAGTTGACGCAGCACATCGAACGGCGCGAGCTGCTCGGCGGGACTCATGTTTTTTCTCCTAGCCACCGAGCGCGGTTCTCACTTTACCAATGAGCTCTTGTTCGCTGACTGGCTTGGTGAGGTAATCCTTGGCGCCCTGACGCATGCCCCAGACGCGATCCGTTTCCTGATTTTTGGTGGTGACGATGATCACCGGGATATGCGCGGTTTCCGGATTGGTGGTGAGTTGGCGCGTGGCCTGAAAGCCGTTGAGCCCGGGCATGA
The DNA here is from genome assembly GCA_016200445.1 of Gammaproteobacteria bacterium. GTDB lineage: Bacteria > Pseudomonadota > Gammaproteobacteria > SG8-11 > SG8-11 > UBA6921. The sequence continues at coordinate 12,712 of JACQEQ010000119.1, forward strand.
CAATATCCATTAACACCAGGTCGGGCTTGCGCTCCTTGGCAACGGCAATGCCTTGTTCACCGCTGGTGGCCGAGATTACGCTATAGCCGTTTTTCTCCAGCATGGTTTTAAGCACGTGCACTTCCGTGGGTGAGTCGTCGACGATCAATACAGTGGCCATTACTTAATCTCCCATCGCAAAATGAGTCAATGAAACGTCATTTACGGACATATTGTTTAATTGCGCCGAGCAGCTCTTCGCGCGTGAACGGTTTAGTAAGATATTGGTCGGATCCCACAATGCGGCCGCGCGCGCGGTCGAATAAGCCATCCTTACTTGTCAACAAAATTACCGGTGTTTCTTTGTAACTTTTGTTGCGCTTGATCAACGCACAGGTTTGATATCCATCCAGACGCGGCATCATGATATCGATAAAAATAATGTCGGGGCGATGATCGGTAATTTTCGACAAGGCCTCGAAGCCGTCGGTCGCAGTGATGACCTCGCAGCCCTCTTTCTTCAGCAAAGTTTCGGCAGTACGCCGAATCGTCTTGCTGTCATCGATGACCATGACCTTAATTCCGGTCAAACTGCCTTCTGCTGCTTCGCTCACTAACGCACCTCACATCTCACGGTTAGACGCTGGGCCAATTGTAATCAACTCGGCCGTTTTGCGCGCCACATGCGCAGCGGACGGCGTGATTTACGCTGCATGCAAACGCATTAACAACATTAACGGCAGGAATCGGTGAGATGTTTAATGCGAATCGGGCGCTCGTAATATCCGCAAGCGGCGGACCCCGTGTTTTTTAGCATTCCCTGTCGACCCGATCTGCCATGACCTGCGTTGCTTTTCAAACGCGAGTTACCCAACAAGACAACTTACAAAATCTTCCGCGCGAATCTTTAGCATTACTTAAATTTTTAGCACACTATCGTCGCACATTCCAATCGCGCTGTTATCGGCACGAAGTCACATCGTCCGAAATCAGTATGCACATGCGATGATGGTAATGGCGTTGTGTGTTGTTGCACAATGCGCCACGCGCACGCAACGCACGTTGCGATCAGGAGCTTAAGCATGGCTGCACTTGAACACGCCGCAGTCCCACATCTCACTACAGCGCTCACCGGTCCGCTGTTGCAACTCGAGCGCCATTTTCTCGATAAACAAGCCACGATCGAGCGCTGGTTCCGCGATCAATGGCGCGCAACGCCCGCGCCATTTTATTGCTCGGTGGATTTACGCAACGCCGGCTTCAAACTCGCACCGGTGGATACGAATCTATTTCCGGCCGGCTTCAATAATCTCAATCCTGCGTTTCTGACGTTATGCATTCAGGCGGTGCAAACGGCAATCGAACGCGTGTGTCCGACCGCCGGAAAAGTTTTACTGGTGCCGGAAAGTCACACGCGCAACTTACACTATCTGGATAACATTGCGACCTTTGTCGACATCGTGGCAAAAGCCGGTTATGAAATTCGTGTCGGCTCGTTATTGCCCGATCTCGCCGCCGCGCAGAAAATAGAGTTACCTTCGGGCCGCCACATCGTACTCGAACCGGTCATTCGTGAGGGACGCTTGGTCAGTGTCGGTGATTACGAACCGTGCGTGGTACTGCTTAACAATGATCTTTCTACGGGTCGTCCGCCGATTTTGGAAAATATTGAACAGCCGATCGTACCGCCGATGGAATTGGGCTGGTGGCGGCGTTTGAAATCGGTGCATTTTAATTGCTACCGCGACGTCTCCGCAGAGTTCGCAGCGCTGGTCGACATTGACCCGTGGCTGGTCGATCCCTTATTTCGTAACTGCGGCGAAATCGACTTCATGAAGCGTGAAGGCGAAGACTGCATGGCGCGCAACACCGATACGTTATTGAAAGCGGTGCAACTTAAATACGACGAATACAAGCTGGACCGCAAACCGTTCGTGGTCGTGAAGGCCGACGCGGGCACCTACGGCATGAGTGTGATGATGGTGCACAGCCCCGACGAAATTTTTGAACTCAATCGCAAGCAGCGCACCAAAATGGCAGCGTCCAAAGGCGGCCAGGCAGTGTCGAAAGTCATTGTGCAAGAAGGTGTGTACACCTTCGAAACCTGGGATGGCGCGGTGACCGAACCGGTGGTGTACATGATTGACCATTTTGTCGTCGGTGGATTTTATCGTGTGCATAAAGAACGCGGAGTTAGCGAAAATCTCAACGCACCCGGCATGCACTTCGAACCGCTGGCCTTCGCCGAACCCTGCAATGCACCGGACAGCACACAAGCACCGGATGCACATATCAACCGCTTCTACGCCTATGGCGTAGTGGCACGTTTAGCCTTGGTTGCTGCGGCGCGCGAGATCGCTGTTTACAAATAATGTCGCGCATTAGGCCTGGAATCGTATTCGCCGCGCTGTTTATGTTGTGCGCCTGCTCGCGTAGCAACGACACGCTCTACAAAGAATCCGGCTACGCGATGGGTTCGCTGGTCGAGTTCACGATCTACGGCATCGACGAGGCGCGCGCGCAGGCGGCAGTGGCTGCTGCGCAAAACGATTTGAGTTTTCTGCACGGAAATTTCGACCCCTGGCACCCCGGCTCACTGGCGCGCATGAATTCCCTGTTTGCGCTGGGTGGACGCTTTACTGCGGCAACTTCCGTGTTGCCGCTGATCGCCAAGAGCACCGAGTTGTCGCAACGTAGCGGGGGCTTGTTCAATCCTGCGATCGGCAACTTGATTCGTCTGTGGGGATTTTATAAAGACGATCCTCCGCCCACAGGCCCGCCACCTGCCCCTGCGCAAATTGCCGCCATGCTCGCGCAGCAACCGCGCATGAGCGACCTGCGTGTAACAGGCGTGGAAATCGAAAGCCGCAACCCGGCCGTGGTATTGGACTTCGGCGGTATCGCCCAAGGCTATGCTGCCGACGTATTAATCGAAGGCTTCAAGCTTGCCGGTATCCGCAACGCCATTGTCAACATCAGCGGCGATGTACGCGTAATCGGCACGCATGGCGCGGCGCCGTGGCGCATCGGCATCCACAATCCGCGTGGCCAGGGCGTATTGGCGTCGCTACAAATGAATGCCGACGAGAGTGTCGTGACCTCGGGCGATTACGAGCGCTTCTACAGGTATGAGGGCAAACGTTACCACCACATTCTGGACCCGCGCACCGGCATGCCGGCGCAAGGTGCGGCATCCGCCACCGTGATCGATGCAGACGCGGTATTTGCCGACGCTGCCGCCACGGCACTGATGGTCGCTGGTGTCAAGGACTGGCACGCGGTTGCGAAAGCGATGGGTATCAAATCGGCAATGCTGGTCGATGATGCCGGACGTGTGTACATGGACCCGGCCACCGCAAAACGTATTCACTTTGAAATCGATCCACCGCCACCGGTGGTGCTCAGCGAGCCGCTGTGACACGCGGCGACTACGCCGTGCTGGCGTTGTGCGCACTGACCCTGCCCGCGCTGTTTATGCGTTACGGTTTACCCGGCAGCACCGGCACGCAAGCGCGCATCACCACCGGTAACGCGATTTACGCGCAGGTGCCGCTGAGCCGTGCGCACATTTACCGGGTGCCCGGCGCATTGGGCATCAGCGAGATTGAAGTGCGCGATGGAAGAATTCGCTTTAATAGCTCGCCGTGTCAGGGACAACAATGCGTACATTCCGGCTGGGCCAAGCGCGGCGGAGAATTTATCGCGTGCGTACCAAATCGTGTCAGCATCAGCGTGTTGGGGCAGGGCGCGGGTGGTGACTATTATGATTCGATCAATTTTTAACAGTGGCTTATGCTAACCATTCCTACGACCCGCACCGACTATCGCATTGCCTGGCTTGCAGCGCTTGCGATCAGCATCCATATTATGGAGAGTGCGTTACCCAGTCCGTTGCCCGGCATCAAACCGGGGCTGGCCAATGTTGTAACGATTGTGGTGTTGTGTCGCTTCGGTTGGGCTACGGCGGCCTGGGTGAGTGGTTTGCGGGTGCTGGCGGGATCTTTGCTGCTGGGCACATTTTTATCGCCGGCGTTTGCCTTAAGCTTGTCCGGCGCATTTTGCGCCTTGCTGGTACTGGCGCCGGCCGCTTGGCTGGCACGCATCGCGCCGCACTGGGCGCCGGGTCCAATCGGCTTGAGTGTGCTGGCGGCCTGGGCACATATGGCCGGTCAATTCTGGGTGGCGTACGCGCTATTTATACCGCATGAAGGTTTATTCCACTTGCTACCGATATTATTAACCGTATCCCTGGTGTTCGGCGTTGTAAGCGGCGCCGTCGCCGATGTTGTCATTAAACATTTGGAAGCTGCATCCGTATGAGCACAGTACCGCCAGTCTACAAATCGCCACGTATTTCCGCTGTGGATCGCTTCGGTTTCACGCTGTTTTTATCGGCGCTGATCAATATCATTATTATTTTAGGTGTCACGTTCAA
>JACQEQ010000132.1 GCA_016200445.1 Gammaproteobacteria bacterium
CTTTTTGAACGTGCCGATCAAGCGCTTTACCGCGCTAAATCCAGCGGCCGCAATTGCGTGTACTCAGCGGAGTAGCATTTACTTCATCGAGATTTTAGGCGTGCAGTTTTGACTGGAGATTTACCGGCACGACTTGCACGCTGCGCCGGGCGAACGCGGGTTTTGATAATTTGCGGTTCAATTTCTTGCAAACCCGCTAACTGCAATAGCGACACGACATCTTTGTCGCTCACGTCTTCCCACGTACCGATTTTGAGACCGCGCCGCAAGCTTACAGCGCCGTAACGCACGCGTGTCAAGCGGCTCACCTGTACGCCTTGCGATTCCCACAAACGCCGTACTTCACGTTGCCGGCCTTCTTTCAAAATGACATGAAACCAGCGATTGATGCCGCTGCCGCCGGCGTCGACGATCTCGTCGAAATGCGCAGTACCGTCTTCCAGCAACACGCCGGTTTTCAGGTTATCCAGCATTTCCGGTGTCACTGTACCGAACACGCGCGCGGCGTATTCGCGTTCGATTTCCGTCGACGGGTGCATCAGGCGATGCGCAAGTTCACCATCCGTGGTTAATAACAATAATCCCTCGGTATTAATGTCAAGCCTGCCGACTGCAATCCAGCGGCTGCCGCGCAAGTGCGGCAAGTCATCGAATACGGTCGGCCGTTTTTCAGGATCAGAACGCGTGCACACCATACCTTTAGGCTTATAGAACGCAATCACGCGACGCTTGGTTGCCGCCGCCGCTTTCAGAACCGCAGGCTTACCATCCACCAGAACCTGATCTTGCTCCGTCACCCGGTCACCCAAGGTGGCGGGCTTGCCGTTGACGTGCACACGTCCGTCGCTGATCCATTGCTCGATCACACGACGCGATGCGAAGCCCGCACGGGCCAGAACTTTTTGCAATTTTTCACTCATTGGAGGTAACCAGTAAAAATTGAATTGTCAGCGAAATCACGCTGTATCTACGCTAGATAGTCAGAGTCCGGCAACCAGACAGAACTGCTCAATGCAGTGGCGTATCGGCCGAGCGCTCGATTTCAGCGGCAGGAACAGCGGCATCGTTCGCTGGCGCATCCGTAATGTCATGCACAGCGGCAACGACCGGAGCAGCAAGCTCGACAATTTCTTGCTCATCGCTTCCGCCCTCAGCTGCCGAGCCGCGCACTTGCAATACATCGTCGAGACTACGAATTTCCGCCAGCGGCGGCAGTTGGTCCAAGGATTTGAGATTGAAGTAATCCAGAAATTCACGTGTGGTTGCGAGCAACGCCGGACGGCCAGGTAAATCTTTGTGCCCCACCACCCTCACCCAGCCGCGTTCTTCGAGCGTTTTTACAATTTGGCTGCTCACGCCGACGCCACGTACGTCTTCGATTTCCGCGCGTGTGATCGGCTGACGATAGGCGATCAACGACAGTGTTTCGAGCAAAGCGCGCGAATAACGCTGCGGGCGTTCTTCCCAGAGGCGCGCAATCCAGGGTGCGAATTGCTGTCGAGTCTGGAAACGGAAACCCGAGCTCACTTCGTGCAACTCGACGCCGCGCTGCTGGTAATCGGTTTTTAACTGATCCAGCGCACTGCGAATCTCTTCACGAGCCGGCTGCCCGCCGTCAATAAATAAAGTCAACATCCGGTCAATACTGAGCGGTTGATTAGCCGCGAACAAGGCCGCCTCGAGAATCAACTTCAGTTGTGCTGGGTCCATTGATCTATGCCTCGCGCGCTGCTATTGCCTTGACGTGAATCGGTCCGTACATCTCGCTTTGCACCAATTCGATAATGTGTTCTTTAATCAATTCGAGCACGGCCAAAAATGTCACGACCACGCCCAGACGGCCTTCTTCCGCCGTAAATAAAGTCGTGAATTCCACGAATTGATCGCTACGCACCGCTGCCAGCACACGCGACATGCGCTCGCGCACCGACAACGGTTCGCGCTTGATGTGGTGGCTGGCAAAGTTATCGCTGCGTAATAGCACGTCTTTCAGTGCCAGCAGCATTTCGCGCAATTCCACCTGCGGTAGCGGCTTGGTAATTTTCAGATCTGGGAGTTCCACCGCGACCGGATACATATCGCGATGCAACCGCGGCATGCGTTCCACTTCTTCGGCGGCGCGTTTGAAGCGTTCGTACTCTTGCAAGCGGCGGATCAACTCGGCGCGCGGATCTTCTTCGTCGCCCTGCAATTCGGCCGGGCGCGGCAACAACATCCGCGATTTGATTTCCGCCAGCATCGCGGCCATCACCAAATAGTCGGCCGCCAATTCCAGACGTAACCCTTTGAGCAAGTCGACGTAGTCCATGTACTGACGCGTGATCTGCGCAATTGGAATGTCGAGAATTTCAAGGTTTTGCCGCCGGATCAGGTACAGCAATAAATCGAGCGGACCTTCGAATGCGTCGAGAAATATTTCCAGCGCATCGGGTGGAATATATAAATCGTGCGGCATGTCGACAATCGGCTCGCCGCGCAAAAAACCGAACGGCAATTGCTCTTGCGCAGTGAGTGCCACGGCGGATTTTTCTAATGCGGGTGCGGGAGTCGACATTTATTCGTGTACCAGGCCCATGGCTGATCTGACTTCTTCCAAGGTGGCGCGCGCCACATCGCGTGCGGCCTCGCAACCTTGATTAATGATCTGCCGCACCCCGGCGGGGTCGGCCTCGAACTCGGCGGCGCGTGCACGGATCGGCGCCAATTCGGCCTGCACCGCGTCAATCACCGGGCGCTTGCATTCTAGACAGCCGATTTTGGCGCTTCGGCAATTCTCTTGCACCCAATTTTTCACGTCGTCGTTCGAATACACCTGGTGCAGCGCCCATACCGGGCATTTGTCTGGATCGCCCGGATCGGTGCGCCGCACGCGTGCCGGGTCGGTGGGCATGGTTTTCAGCTTTTGCTCGACCGACTCCGGTGCTTCGCGCAGCGCGATGGTGTTGCCGTACGACTTAGACATCTTCTGTCCGTCCAGGCCGGGCATCTTCGCGGCCTTGGTCAGCAAGGCCTGCGGCTCGGGCAGAATAATCTTGCCGGAACCTTCCAGAAAGCCGAATAAGCGCTCGCGATCCCCCAACGTGATGTGCTGCATATCTTCCAGCAAGGCACGTGCTTTTTCGAGCGCTTCGTGATTGCCCTGCTCCTGAAATGCTTTACGGAAATCGTTATAGAGTTTTGCATTTTTTTTGCCCAGCGTTTTGATGGCAGCGTGCGCTTTTTCTTCAAAATCCGGCTCACGTCCGTACAAATGATTAAAGCGCCGCGCCACTTCGCGCGTGAGTTCCACGTGTACCACTTGGTCTTCACCGACCGGCACTTGCCCAGCTTTATATATCAGGATGTCGGCACTTTGCAGCAGCGGGTAACCCAGAAAACCATAGGTAGATAAATCCTTCTCGCGCAGCTTTTCCTGCTGATCTTTGTAAGTCGGCACGCGCTCCAGCCATGAAATGGGCGTGGTCATCGACAGCAGCAAATGCAACTCGGCGTGTTCCGGCACGCGCGACTGAATAAACATCGTGGCTTCGCCGGGATGAATGCCCACCGCCAGCCAGTCGACCACCATGTCCCACACGTTGGTGGAAATCTTGCCTGGATTTTCGTATTCGGTCGTGAGTGCGTGCCAGTCAGCTACACAGAAAAAGCACGGGTACTCGTGCTGCAGCCGCAGCCAGTTTTTCAGCACGCCGTGGTAATGCCCCAAATGCAGCTTGCCGGTGGGCCGCATACCAGACAGCACGCGACTGAATTGCGTGGGAACCGAGCTCAAGGTGTGCTCCTGCCGAAGTTATAGTTTGAATATGGAAAAAATGAGTTTAATCATGCCGTCAATGGGCGGATTGAGCACATAGCTTAGCAACCCGGTCCAGAGCAATCCCAGTAAGATAAAAAAACCATAGGGCTCGATACGGCTTAACTTCCACGCTAACGGTCCCGGCAATACCCCTGCTAAAACCCGCCCGCCATCGAGCGGCGGCAGCGGCAACAAATTAAGCACCATCAGCACGACATTGATCTCGATGCCGGCAAAACCCATATAGGCCAGCGGTCGCCCGAGCCAGGCCTGCTCGCCGCCACCGATTTCAAGACCAACCCGCATCAACAACGCCCACAGCAACGCCATCACTAGATTAGCACCGGGACCTGCCGCTGCCACCAGCGCCATGTCGCGCTTGGGATGGCGCAAATTTTCCCAAGTTACGGGTACCGGCTTAGCCCAACCGAAAATCGGCAGATGCATCAACATGAGCGCGAACGGCACGACAAACGTGCCTATCGGGTCGACGTGTTTTATCGGGTTAAGCGTCAAGCGTCCGAGCATCATCGCAGTGGGATCGCCGAGCTGCTTTGCGACCCAACCGTGTGCAACTTCGTGAACCGTAATGGCGAACAATATGGGGAGTGCCCACACTGCCACCTTTTGAACCATGCTTAGATCATCCATCGGGGAGATTATACGCAGTTTGGTAACGCAGTGCGTTTTCTTACCCATCGTGATCACACATTCTGATTCATCGTGATCAGTGATTCTGGTTGATCGTGATCATCGATTCTGGACTCATCGTGATCACTTTTTGGTGATTGCCAGAATCGATGATCACGCTGACCAGAACGGCTGTGCCTGGTGCTGGATATTTCAAAGTGACTGACGGACGCTGCGCCCTTTTCAAGGGAGTGCGTCATGTCCACAGAGAGAGTATCCATGCACAAGATCAAAGAGGTGTTGCGGCTGACCTATGCCGCGCATTTGAAGCAACGGCAGGTCGCCGCCAGTCTGCGGATGTCGCAGGGGGCGGTGAGCAAATACCTGAGCCTGGCGCGCAGTGCCGGGTTAACGACGTGGCCATTGCCGCCGGAGTGGGACGAGACACAACTGAAACAGCGGTTGTTTACGCCCACGGCGGACGCCTGCGTCATGCCCAGCCGCTTCACCGAGCCCGACTTCGCAGTCCTCCATCAAGAACTCAAACGCAAAGGCGTCACGCGGCAATTACTGTGGGAGGAGTATCAACACGCCCATTCCGACGCCGCTTACAGCTATGCGCAGTTCTGCCTGTTGTACCGTGACTGGCGCGGACGCTTGCTGCGCAGCCTGCGGCAAACCCACCTCGCCGGCGAAAAACTGTTCGTCGATTACGCCGGACCCACCGCGTCGGTGGTGGATACGTCCACTGGCGAAATCAAACCGGCACAAATCTTTGTGGCCGTCTGGGGCGCCTCCAAGCGGGTCGGTCACGGTCGTTTGTGTGATTCCGTTTCCTCCATTCAAGGTGTAGGCAAACAGGTACACGCCGCCGTCGCCGTGGGTCTGTTTGCTCACGCGGCCGTTGACGTCGTATTCGTTGGTGACTTCGATGATGCCGCGCGGATTTTTGACCGTGAGCATGCGATTGGCAGTGTCGTAGGTATATTCGGTGATGCCCCCGGCGGGGTCGGTGACTTTGATCAAGTTGCCTGCCGTGTCGTAGACATAATCCTAAAAACGGCAGTTGAAACTTGCTCTGCTAAGCTAACCGTAAGCGGCACTTGGGATTTCACCGTAATTTTGGGGAAGGGAGGACTCGCCCCATGGGTGAAGCAAAACATACGTTCGGTGGCCGCATCCATGTGGAATGGGACCCCGCGGCGGCGGTCACGCCGCTGGGGCAGTTGCCGTTCTTCATTGAGTTTCTCAAAGTTAGCGGTCTGTTCGATGCGTGGGTAGCGGACTGTCCCCTGGCTTATCAAAGCAACAACGCGTCGGATAAGCGCGCGGTGCTTGCGACCCTGCTGCTGTCGATTTTGGCCGGCCACCCGCGCTACGCGCACATCAGCGCGATTCGCCAGGACGGTATCCAGCCAGAACTGTTGGGTGTCGAGAAGCTGGTTTCGGAAGATGCGGCGCGGCGCGCGCTGCTGCGAATGGAAGAATCCTCCGGTGTTTCCTGGCTCGACCGGCATCTGTCGAAAACGACGCAACCGTTGCTGTCCACGCCGTGGATACTGGATTTAGATGCGACGGTGAAGTGTTTATACGGCAAACAAGAAGGTGCCGTCGTGGGGTACAACCCGAAGAAGCCGGGGCGACCTTCGCACAGATACCACAGCGCATTGATGGCCAACACCCGATTGGCGTTGGCAGTGGAAGTGATGCCCGGTAATGAGAGTGCGCCGCTGCATAGTATGCCGGGGATCTGGGCGTGGCTTGACAGTTTGTCCAAGGCCGAGCGTCCAACGCTACTACGCGGTGACATCGCCTATGGCAGCGAAACGGTATTGCGTGAGGCCGAGGCCCGCGATCAGCCTTATCTCACCAAGCTGCGTTTGACTAAAAATGTAAAAGCCTTGGTCAAGAAGCTGTTCCGCGCAAACCCCTGGGAAGACGCCGGACAAGGTTGGGAAGGAGTAGAAGACACGCTGACGTTGTCCGGCTGGAGCCGCGCCCGGCGCGTGGTGGTGTTGCGCAGGAAGCTGACTGGCGAGCTATTGATCACCGGCAAGGATGAAGACCAAGGAGAGCTTGCCTTCATCGAAAGCAACGTCCCCACTGCACGTTATGAATACGCTGTGCTGGTGACCTCAACATCACACGCGATCCTCACGCTCGCCCAACTCTATCGCGACCGGGCCGATGCCGAAAACAACTTCGACGAATTGAAGAATCAGTGGGGTTGGGGCGGCTTCACCACCCAGGACCTCGCACGGTGTCGACTCATGGCACGCATGGTGGCCCTCGTCTACAACGGGTGGACGTTGTTCGTGCGGCTGGCGCACCCGGATAAACACTTCGAAGCGATCTCCAGCCGACCGTTGTTGTTGCATGGCGTTGCCACGCAAACCAAACACGCCGGACAGACGCGATTGACCATCACCAGCACGCACGCCAAACAGGCGACCATACAAGCTGTTTTGACCAACCTCGCTGACTTCTTGAGCGTGTTGAAAACCACTGCGGAGCAGTTGACGGACTCTCAACGACTGCGTGCCATCCTCACTCGTGCGTTCGCGAAATTTATGCTCGCGACAGCGGGACCACCAGTCTTGTTGGCATCATAAACTGCGGGTTAACTGCCGTTTTTAGGATTACCCGTACCGCGTTTAACCAAGTTGCTCGGGCAATTCAGGTAGTCGATCGTCGTCATAGTCGTAGACGACAGCGCAGTACCATCCGGCTTGAGCACGGTGATTGTTGCGCCCGGCGTTGTCGTACACGTCTGCTGCACACCCACATTCAAAAATTGACCGACCGTCCCACGGAAAGTCAGCTGGAGTCCCTGACCAGATGTCGACGCCCCAGAAAATGAGCTATCAATTGGTAATGACGCAGCTGGAGTCATTACCAGCGCCAATGTGATTGCACCACCAATCGAGCCGATGGGATCTACCTTGATCGTGTACATACCGGCTTCGGTAAGGATTGGCCGTAGCATTCCACCCGCAGTTGTCACGCTTGCCGCAATCAACTCGGTTCCGTCGGCTTTCAAGATGGAAACCCGACTTGCACTGAGCGTAACTCCGGTGATGGCCAGATCAACGGCCTGCCCCACTGTACCCGCAAACGAGATCAACGCACGCCGTCCCGGCGGCGTGATGTTGAGACTTAAAGGCGCACCACCTACGGTTAGTGTCCCGGTCATCGGCGGCGCAATGGTGATGGTTGCATTGCCGGCGATCGCGGCTTTCACATACACGGTGTACACACCACTCTTGGGCAATACCGGGAGTTGCAGACCGCCACCGCCGCCTGCGGTTCCGAAGCTTGCTGCCGCAAGCGTCGACCCATCGGGTAGCAAAACGGAAACTGTCAAGTTCGTGGAGGTCACGCCGCTCACGCCCACGGCGAGCAGTTGATTAGCAATGCCGTTGAAAATGTAAAGCGCGGCTTTCCCGGCGGCGAGTGATGCGCTTGCGGTGTCTCCGACGTTGATCCGTGCGGTGGTTGCGACATTCGAGCTGGAGTCGGGATTGGGAACCACAAAGAAATCGGTGCTGCTTAGCGCACTGCCGTTTGGGGTGGTGACGCGAATGGGCCCCGAACCGGTGTTCCGCAGGACGGTGGTCGCAATCGATGCCGTTGTCCCGCTGGTCACGCTCGCAATCATGTTGTTGAATTCAACGCGGTTGGCTTTTGGCACGGCGTCGAAGTTGCTGCCGGTGATGGTGACGGGTGTATCTACACTGCCGATGGCGGGTGTGAAACCCGAAATGACCGGCAGAAAATTACCGATCACGAAATTCGTCGCGCTGCTTGCTGTACCGGTCGGTGAGGTCACATTGATCAAGCAGGTCGTGGCGCCGGTTGGGACCACGACGGTCAATGCCGTCGAGGTTGCGGCAGTGACGGTTGCGACCACGCCGTTGAACTTCACAGCATTCGAGGCCAGCGTGGCGCTGAACCCAGAGCCACTGATCACAACGGAAGTTCCCACTGCGCCTTGCTTGGGATTGAAGTTGAGTACGGCGACTTGCGTCGCGGCGGCTTGGGTGACGGAAACCAAGTTGCCGTCGGCATCGTAGACGTAGGTGGCTTTGTTGGCAGCAGTGTCTACGGCTTCAACCAGCCGACCAAGGTCGTCGTACACGTATTCGATGTTGGCGGCCTAGGCCTGGGCAAAAAAACTTGTGCCAGCAGCGTGAGAAAAAGGGTAAAGACGGCCCTGTGTAACAGTCCGAGCGTCATGATTCTGATCCTTCGAAATTCAAACAAGTTGACTGGCGCCGTGATGACGTAAGCAAAGTCGCGCGCATGTGGATGGGTAACGAGGCAAGACGAATGGCTGGTCTAAAGACGGATGCTGGATGCTAAAAAACTGTAGACGCCCCCCGTGATTCT
>JACQEQ010000133.1 GCA_016200445.1 Gammaproteobacteria bacterium
AATCTGGGTGGCATCATCATCATCGACTTCATCGACATGCAGGATCCTGAGCATCGCCGCCAGGTGCTGCGTGCGCTGGAAAAGAAACTCGAAAAAGATCACGCCAAGAGCCAGATTAGCGAGGTCTCCAACCTTGGTCTGGTCGAAATGACGCGTAAACGTACCCGCGAAAGTCTGGCGCATATCCTGTGCGAAACTTGTCCAACCTGTCAGGGCCGCGGCTCGATCAAAACTGCCGAGACCATTTGCTACGAGATTTTCCGCGAGATCCTGCGTGAGGCTCGTCAATATGAGGCACAGCGTTTTCTGGTGCTGGCATCGCAGGAAGTTGCCGACCGTATGCTCGACGAAGAATCGGCCAGCGTCGCAGAACTGGAAACCTTCATCGGTAAAACAGTAACGTTTCAAGTCGAGACGCAGTACGCGCAAGAGCAGTTTGACGTCGTGTTATTATAGAGCCCGGGTTTCGGGTGTATGGATTTAAGGGCAGCGTTGTAGTCTCAACAACGTAACTGGCCCGGATGGTAGCCGCAATGAAGCGAACCTTTCGCATTCTTGGGTGTACCGTGGGGTACGCTCTGATCGTTTTTCTCGTTGTTTCCGCCCTGGCGCTAACAGCCGCGCGGTTATTATTGCCGCAAGCGCATCAATACACGCAACAGATCGAACAGCTCCTCAGCACAACCTTGCAAACGCCGGTGCGGATCGGGCGTTTAGACGCGTATTGGCATCGGTTTGGTCCACAACTGGTGGTGAAAGACGTGCGCATTCTGGATGCGCGTGGCGAACAAGAAATCAGCCGTTTCGCTTTGGCGCGTTTAGATTTCGATCTCTGGTCGCTGGTTCAATCTGGCCGCTTAGGGCTCAGCGGTGTGGCAGTTTCCGGCGTGCAGTTGGTGGTGGAACGTTTGCCGGAAGGTAATTTACGTATTGCCGGTTTGGGCAATGTCGCGGCAGGCGGTGCCGTTGCGGATACCGCGTTGGCCGAGCAATGGTTGTTTGGGTTGCTGCAATGGCAGATCGACGACGGCTCCGTGGATTGGCGCGATCTACGTAGCAACAACGCCCCGATGCACTTTACCCATGTCAACCTGCGGTTCAGGAATGAAGCGCGACGTCACCGGATGGAAGGCAACTTGATATTGCCCGACGGACTAGGTGCGCAAGTCGCATTCGGTATCGATGTGACAGGCGATCCCTTACAACCGCAAACCTGGACAGGAACCTCATACGTAGGTGCAGATCGGCTCGAACTTGCTGGCGTCGCTAACCAGTGGACCGAGTCGACAATTTTTCCGGTGAAATCCGGCACGGCGAATGTGCGGCTGTGGGGGCATTGGGAACGCGGGTTGGGTCAGCTGGCCGGTGAAGTCACTGGCCATGACGTCGCCTTGGGCGGAAATGACAAGGACGCGCACTTTGCGCTGCTAGGCACGCAGTTGCAGTGGCAACGGCGTGCGGCAGGGTGGGTATTGACTTTAAATCGTTTGGCCGTCAACCGCGACGGCCGTGCCTGGCCGGATGCACGCGCCCGGATTAGTTACGAGCGCACCGATAGCGCCGCGCCACCGAGTATCGACTCGCAATTCAGCTTTGTGCGGGTCGAAGATGTTGCTGCGGTTAGTGTTGCGCTGCCGCAATTCGAGGGGCCATGGCAAGAATATTTAACGCAGGCGCAACCGCAAGGCGACGCGCACGATGTGGCGCTGAGTTTCCGTCCCGGTGCGACACACCAGCGCTATCAATTGCATGCCGATGTGCTGGGCTTGACAGTAACGCCATGGCGGCTTTTGCCCGGCTTCAGCGGTGTGACCGGCTTGCTGGTGGCGGATGAACGTTCCGTCGCGCTGGATTTAGCCACGCCCGGCGCCAGTTTGGATCTGCCCAAAGTATTTCGCGGCGCTTTGCCGTTGGGAAAGGTACAAGGCCGGGTCGAGTGGGAACATGATGCCGACAGCGGCGCATGGCGCGTTGCCAGCGACGAGTTGAGCGTACGCAGCGTCGACGCAGAAGTGCATGCTAGCGTGGAGATCAGCGCGCCGAATGCGCAAACCGCACCGTATTTGGATCTGGTCGCGACATTTAAAGATGGCGATGGCCATCACACCTCGCGCTATTTGCCGACCACCATCATGTCGCCTGACGTGGTTGCGTGGGTTGACCGTGCGGTGCAGGAAGGTCAGGTCACGCAGGGTGGCGTGGTAGTGCATGGGCGCATCGATCAGTTTCCCTTCGAGCAAGGCGAAGGCCGGTTCGAAGTGCGCGGGGATGTCACTGCGGGTGCGTTGGATTACCTGCCCGAATGGCCGCGTATTGACAATATCGACGCCGAGCTGGTGTTCAGCGGTAGCAGCATGGAAGTGCATGGCAAGTCTGCACATATTCTGAATTCGACGGTGTCCGATGTGTTCGTGACGATTCCGAACATGGCGTCGGAATACGCAATTTTAACCATCTCCGGCGACGTCAAAGGCGAGACTCGCGATCAGCTGGCCTTCTTGCAGATCGCGCCGCCGCTACGCGAGATGATCGGGCGCGATCTGACCGATGTGCGAGTGCGCGGCAACGGCGATCTGCGGCTGGACTTGGCGGTGCCGCTGGGACGTGCCTTGTCTCATGATGTCAAGGTGAGCGCCCAGGCGCGCCTGCACGATAACGCGTTGAGTCTGGGGCACTGGGGCGATTTACTGACCCGCGTCGACGGTACCTTGTGGATCGATAACGACGGCATCCGTGGCGATCGTATCAATGCACGCGTGCTGGAGCAGCCCGCTACGCTGGAAATTCGCACACTGCGTGCGGATGCCGGTTCGCTGGTGCAAATCAAGAGCCGCGGCATGCTGGCGCCCAGTCAGCTGATGGCGCGCATCAATCCCGATTGGCCGCGTTATTTTCAGGGCGATGCGCGCTGGCAGGCCAGTCTTAAATTGCCGTTGAGCTCGGGAGGCAACAACGCTAAAAAATTGCGCATCGAAACCATGTGGGACAACGTGGCGGTGAGTTTGCCTGAGCCCTTGGCCAAACCGGCCGGCGAGCCCTTGTACGTTGAAGTCAACGCGGAACTCACCGACAACGAGCAAAAACTTTTTGTGCAGTATGGCAATCGCGTGAATAGCGCAGTGCAGTTAATCAGCGAGCAGGATGTGGTACGTATTGCACGCGGCGAATTTCATTTTGGCGAGGGCAAAGTGTCGCTGCCTAAGCCCGCCGGTATTCGTGTCAGTGGCCACTTGGAAAAGTTTTCGCTCGATGAGTGGCGTACCTTTGCAGGCAATGCCGATTGGCTGAGCGGCAACAGTGCCGCAGCGTCGTCGCGTCTGCTTTATGATTTGGACGTGCATGCCAATCAATTGCTGGCGTTTGGCCAGCCTCTCAGCGATGCCCATGTCAAGATCGTGCGCGGTGCTAAAGAATGGCGTACCACCGTCATTAGCACCGATTTTTCTGGGCGTATCCGTGTACCGTTCGAGCTGGCGCAAACGCCGGTCAATATTGATCTGACGCACTGGCGCTACTTCCCCAATGAAAC
>JACQEQ010000134.1 GCA_016200445.1 Gammaproteobacteria bacterium
GGTTCGAAACGTTGGGTGTAGTCCGCGAAAGCGCTGCGGAACGAGCATTTCGACCGATTGACCAAGCAGCTCTGCACGTGCAAAGCCGAACAGGTGCTCGGTTTCGGAATTGACCAGCACCATCAGCCCGTGCGCGTCGATCATCACCAGTGCAGTAGGTGCCGATTCGATCACCGCGCCTAACAGGGCCGGAATTTGTTCAGAGACGATGCTCTCGAGAAGTGACATGCGGTTAGCCGAGGTGATGTGGGGTACCTGGCTGCAATTTTATTGCAGCAAATATTCCTGACACGACGGCTAACGTTGCGAGGAGTGGTAAATTTCTAAAGCAGGTTGAGCCTCAAATCGAGACTGCCGATTCTGCTCCAAGCGTGAAATAAAAGCACGCGCCTTGATTCACTTCGGCGCTTGCCCAGACCTTCCCGCGATGTCGATTGATAATGCGTTGCACGGTTGCCAGGCCAATGCCAGTGCCAGGAAAATCTTGCTCGGAGTGCAAGCGCTGGAATGCTCCGAACAGCTTGCCGGCATAGGTCATGGAAAACCCAACCCCGTTGTCGCGCACAAAGTAAGCAGATGCGCCGTCATCGGTGCGTGTTATGCCGACTTCAATACTGGCGAGCGGGGTTCCCCCGCTAAATTTCCAGGCGTTCGAGAGTAGGTTTTCCATCACGATTTCCAGCAATCTGCGATCGCCGGTAGCCTGCATATTTTCCGCCACGCGGAGCTGCACCTGACGTTCAGGGTGTGCGTCGCGTATTCTGGTGACAACATCAGACACCAGCGCTGAGAAATCGAAGCGTTGCGATTGCAACTCTATTCGTGCGGTGCGTGACAGTTTTAATAAATCGTCGATCAACCGGCCCATGCGTTGAGCGGCGCTGCCGATGCGTTCCAGATATTGCCGCGAGGTTTCATTCAGCGCAGTGTTACTGTCAGTCAATAAAATATAAGCAAAGCCATCGATATGCCGCAGCGGTGCGCGCAAGTCGTGCGACACCGCATAGGTGAAACTTTCTAATTCCTTATTGGCGGCTTCGAGGTCCGCTGTGCGTGCGGCTACGCGCTGTTCGAGCGTGGTGTATACCTGCACGTTTTCCAGCGCCACCGAGGTAGTATCCGCGAGGGCTTGCAGTATTTTGATCTCTTCGGCGCTTGCTACATGCAGTTGTGCCCAGTAGGTGCCGATTGCGCCCAGCGGTTCGCGCGTGCGTATAGGCACCATGACGAGACTTTTTACAAACGTCGGCCGGTAGTTGTCATGGGGAATACGATGGTCGGCGTAAATATCTTCAATCGCGACAGCTTGCCGATGTTGCATTGCCCAGCCGCTGATGCAGGCAGACATCGGAAAGCGCTGACCTTTCCACAACGGCGAGATCGCGTCTTCGCCGGCATAAAAGCAGTCTGCGCCGTCGCGCAATACAAAGGTAGCGCCGTCGGCGCCGGTGAGATTGCGCGCTGCGCTGCATACGATGGCGTGCACACCAGCAAGCGTGCGGGCGAGCGAGAGTTCTTGTACTACGCCTATGAAGCGTTCCAGCATGTATTCGTGGCGCGTGGCGCGTGGCGCGTGGCGCGTGGCCGCAGCAGTCGACGCGCCCTTGGCCTGGTAGGCATTTTGTAACCAAGCGGTGACCCGGGGTAGATCCGCTTTGGTAATAAAGCCGGTGGCGCCTAGCGATTTCAACCGCTGCACGTACTCTGGGTCGTCCGCCCAGCCGGACACAAATACAAAGGGTGTCGTATCGTTGTTTTGCCGCACCAGTGCCAGAGCTTCGATACCGTCGATGTCGGGCAGGCGATTATCGGACAAAATAACATCGAATTTATTCTGATGTAATTTAGACAAGAATTGCGCACGGGATTCGACAAGCAGTAGTTCATAGGGGATTTTTGCGTCGGCAACCGCACGCTGAATTAATTCGGCATCGAAAGGATCATCTTCCAGATGCAAGATGTGAAAAGTAGAGGTTGGATTCATCGTACAGTTACCTTAGGATGAGAGCCGCGACATGACTTATTTCTTTTTAATGCTCTAAAGGGTCTGGGCATGTACAGACGCGTCCCTGCTGTTGTGAGTCTAGTCCAGATTGGTTTTGCAGCAAGTGATTCTTGTGAGCAGGGTGTAGATACTAATAATCGTGGGGTTTATCTCACCTTGGGTTTCTTATCCCATGCAAAATACCGGTTTTATTGGCAGTATTGCGGATAATGTCAATATCTGAGTCGGCGGCGATGAAAATCCCATTATGAAAATGCCTTTGAGCGTCCTGTTCGTGGAAGACTCGACCACCGATGTCGAACTGATGTTACTGCAACTTTCTGCCAGCAATTATTCAGTCGAATGGACGCAGGTTTATACCGAAGCAGACCTACGCCAGGCGCTTGCGCAGCGTGCATGGGATATCGTGCTGTGCGATTTCGTGATGCCGGGTTTCGACGGTGCGCGCGCTTTAGTCGTGGTGCGGGAACAGGTGCAACACCTGCCGTTTATTTTTGTGTCGGGCGCCATCGGCGAAGACGTGGCCGTGGAGGCGATGCAAGCCGGCGCGCAAGACTATGTGATGAAACATAATCTCAAACGTTTGCTCCCTGCAATCGAACGCGCGCTGCGCGAGGCCATCATCAAGCGCGACCGCAATCGCATGCACGAACGCCTGGATTTTCTGGCGCATCACGATCCGCTGACCGGGCTTGCCAACCGCAGTTTGTTTCTCGACCATTTATCGCTGGCCATACATGACGCGCATCGCAACAACTCGAGCGTGGCTGTAGCCTTTGTCGACGTGGATAAATTCAAACTCATCAACGATACCTACGGCCATGAGGCGGGCGACGAAATATTAAAATTCGTCGCTTCGCAAATGAGCTCGTGCGCGCGCCGCTCCGACACTGTGGCGCGTCTTGCCGGCGACGAATTCGGCGTAATCTTGGGTAAAATCGATAACCCGCACGACATCACGCGCATCGTGCAATCGATACTGAATAAAGTCGCATTGCCGGTGCGCGTCGCCGGTGCGGATGTTGTCATTCGGCTGAGTATCGGTATTGCCGTCTACCCGACCGACGGCCGTGAGGCCGACGAATTACTGCGCAATGCCGACGTGGCGATGTATCGCGCCAAGCAAGCCGGTGGCGGCTACGAATTTTTTACCGCCGAAATGCAGCGCAGCGTACAAAAACGTGTCCTGGCCGAGGCCACGTTGCGCGACGCAGTTGCAGCGCATCAATTGCAGCTCCATTTCCAGCCGATCATCAGCGTGGCGGAACGCCGTGTGATTGCAATGGAATCTTTATTGCGCTGGCCGACGGAGCAGGGCGTGATGTTACCTGCCGAATTTCTTCCGCTTGCCGAGCAGAGCGGTTTAATCTTACCGATCAGCGAATGGGCGCTGCGGCATGCGTGCGAACAATGTTTGAATTGGCGCCAGGCCGGGTTTGGATTATTACGCGTGAGCGTGAATGTCTCGCTGAAGCAGTTTCAACGTTACAACCTGTTCGAAACGATTCAAATAACGCTCAACGATGCCGGCTTGGATCCGGCCGCGTTGGAATTGGAAATCAATGAACTCGCTTTGACGGGCAGCGACAGCCACATCTTCCGGACGTTAACGCAACTGCACGACACCGGAATCACCTTGGCGATCGGCAATTTCGGTATCGGCTATTCCTCGTTGGGGCATCTGCGCCGCTTACCGGTCGATGTTTTGAAAATCGACAGCAGCTTTACCCGCAATGTGGTGGATAATCTAGACGACCGGAATATCGTCAAAGCCATCGTCGGCATGGCCGAGTGTTTACATATTCGCGTCGTAGCACAGGGTGTGGAGACTCGGCAACAAGCCGAAGTGTTACGCGCCCAAGGATGTCAATATTTACAGGGTTTATTCTGTGGCGGCGCGCTTCTGCCCAGCGAGGTTTTTCCCTGGCTCAATACCGCCCGCGAAAGCGATTTATTTGGCGTACGTTAGAATGATGGTGCCCCGGAGCCGATTTGAACGGCTGACCTTCCCCTTAGGAGGGGGATGCTCTATCCAGCTGAGCTACCGGGGCGATGCGAGGCTGTGCTGTGTGTTATTTCCCGTGCGAAAATATAACATGCGGTGACCGCGTTAATGAATGTTCAAAGCGGTAGACAGATCAATACAGCCGTCATTAATTTAAACTCGCGTGTGCAGATACTCGTGCAGCGCTGCTGCGGCTTCAGGATTTACCGATGAAAAAAATGAACAAACTCTGCGTAGGCTTGGGTCTCGCCGGCTGTATTGCTTACCTGTCCATGTTCGGGATCGTTGCTCAAGCCGCTGAAAACTCGGCGCGCATCACCGGCCTGTACTCCGACATGTGGTATCTCACGAGTAAACAAAAAATCATGGGCACCGAGATTTTTATCATGCAGAACCAAGCGGGATACGTTGCGATGGTGCAATGCGCGCAAGGATTGGCAGGCACACCTTTTATCGTGCCGTTGACGCTTAAGGGCAATGCCGTGGCGATTGATATTCCAGCGCGCGAAGACAGCTTGTGTTGCCCGGGCCGGTTTACTGGAAGCGTCGTGGAAAAACAATTGCGCGGACAATTCGAAGGCTGTAATAGCAGTCCGCTCGTGCTGGTGCGAAAAAACAGTTATTGGCAGTGAAATCCGTTTCCAATTCAATGTGCGGTTAGGCGGTCCCGGTATGCTCCGGTTTCTTGCCGGTTCCGCGTAACTGTGTCAGTTTCTGCAATACGTCAAACCAAAACGGCGCGCCGAACAGCGCGGATGATGCGGTGACCAGCCAACCCGCGAACATAACCCAGGTTTGCTTCGATTGCAGGGCAAACTCCGGCGCCTGTTCCCATCCGACAGGCATCAATTTGAGCCCATCGATCGTCGCACTCAAATCGTGGTGCTGCGCAAGAGCAAGCTGAGCCGTCAGGGCAGGATGTATCCATAACGTTTCGAATAATCGAAAACTGTCAATATTGAAGAGCGCTGCCAATACCAGCGCAATAATGAAACAGATCAGTTGCGAACGCCGCTTGTAACCACCCGCGACCCGTTCCATGCTGTAATCGAACCAGACAGCGAGTTCGGTGCGCAGCTTTTCAAGATCGCCTGCCGCACGTTGATACATGCCCAGCAGCATCGAGCGCAACTGATCGTCTTTTAACGCGTTCAATGCGTGAACGAAGTGTTGGGCGTTTCCTGGGGGAGTTTGCAACACATCAATGAACGCAGTGGCGAATTGCTTGGATGGAATGTACGACGGTTTACTGGTGAGTTCGCGTTGGTTCTTGGCGCGGCCTGCGGTTTGCGGATTAATCAATCCGTGGTTGTAAATTGCTTGTGCAAGACCGCTAAACTGAGGGTCGTTCAATAACGATTTGATACCGGCGAGCAGCGTACGGCCGCGTAGTTTTAACGCAGACGCAATCGCCTCGTTGATTGAGCTTGCGATCAGGCTGATCGACGCGTAACAAAATACCAAGCCAATGGCAACTTCAAGCACCGTGCTGTTGAACATAGTGGCCTCTTCCGTGGTTGCGTGAATGACAACACCTGTGTGGTATTGCTTAACAGCACCCGCCGCATTGGCTCCACAATACTGCGGCGCGAATTCCTGCGAGCAATATCGCGCGCACTTTGTTGGCGTTGTCTGGATTATTGAGATAACCATGTTCGCCTTGCACCAATACGCGCGGTGTCAGCGTGCTGATGGTATTTTTATACGTGTCGGCCAGATTCGCCAACACGTTCTGATGCGTAATCGAAAAATGTTCCGCCTGTTGTTGTGCCTGGCGAATACCGGTGGCGATTTGTTCCAGCAGCGCTGGTTGCCGCGATAATTTGCGTTCCAGATGCAGCAAGGTGACGACGTATTGGGTAATTTGCAATGTGTCGGCATGTTTTTCACTGAGCTGGCGTTTTAATGTCGACAAGCCGGTGATCACGCCGCCGATGTCGCCAAACACCGCTTCGGTGCTGGGCGCATCGAGTTTAAAAACACTATTGATGCTGGCTTCGAGCGCCGCACTGTCGGTCATGCCGCGAGTTGCGATTTGGTGGACCAGATACGCCGATTGATACACGCCGGC
>JACQEQ010000151.1 GCA_016200445.1 Gammaproteobacteria bacterium
CAATCCACGCATTGATGGACGCGATACCCGCACGGTGCGTGCAATCAAAATTAAAGTGGGCGTGTTGCCGCGCGCGCATGGCTCGGCTTTATTCACACGAGGTGAAACTCAAGCGTTAGTCGTCACCACGTTGGGCACCGAGCGCGACGCGCAAACCATCGACGCGATCGAAGGCGAACGCAAAGAACCATTCATGTTGCATTACAACTTTCCCCCGTATTCCGTCGGCGAAACCGGCCGTGTCGGCACGCCCAAGCGCCGTGAAATTGGTCATGGCCGCTTAGCCAAGCGCGGTGTTGCGCCGATGTTGCCGGTCGCCGGTAGTTTTCCGTACACCATTCGCGTGGTCTCGGAAATCACCGAGTCCAATGGTTCCAGCTCGATGGCGTCGGTGTGCGGTTCCAGTCTGTCGCTGATGGATGCCGGCGTGCCGGTGAAAGCGCCGGTGGCCGGTATCGCCATGGGCCTGATCAAGGAAGGCGACAAGTTCGCGGTGTTAACCGATATCTTGGGCGACGAAGATCACCTCGGCGATATGGATTTCAAAGTGGCTGGTTCGACCAACGGTATCACTGCATTGCAGATGGACATCAAGATCGACGGCATCACGCGCGAGATCATGAAACAGGCATTGGCGCAGGCCAAAGACGGTCGTCTGCACATCCTGGGCAAAATGGACAAAGTCATTTCGAAGCCGCGCAGTGAAATGTCTGAATACGCACCGCGCATCGTCACGATCAAGATCAACCCGGAAAAAATTCGCGACGTTATCGGTAAGGGTGGCGCAACCATCCGGGCGATCACCGAAGAAACCGGCACCGTCATCGATATCGAAGACGACGGCACCATCAATATCGCCTCAGTCGACAATGCTGCCGCGCAAAATGCTGTGGATCGCATCAAACAAATCACCGCCGACGTGGAAGTAGGCATGATCTACAAAGGCAAAGTTGCCAAGCTGATGGACTTTGGCGCGTTCGTAACCCTGTTACCAGGCCGTGATGGTTTGGTGCATATCTCGCAGATTTCCAACGAGCGTGTGGAGCAGGTGAGCGATAAGTTAAAAGAAGGCGATACCGTCACCGTCGTCGTTCTGGAAGTCGATAAACAAGGCCGTATCCGTTTGAGCATGAAGGGCGTACCCCAGCAGTAAGCTGCGCTACTCCAAATAAAAAAGAGGCCGGTTGGCCTCTTTTTTTTGCGCTGGATTTAGCGGCATGCTACAGGCAAACAAACTTAAATAACGATGCTTGCGAGTGTTCATGCTTGGGCATAGAGTACACGCCTTTCCCGTGCGTGGGGCACGGATCGAACGACAGCCAAGCCAGGTTGTGACATTAGGGGTGTGGTGCGCGGAGTAAAGAAACAACGCGTGACACACGGGGAGGGTGAAACAATGAAAGCAATGCTTCTGAGAGCATGTGTACTAATAGCCGTGACCAGTTCGCAGGTCGCTGGATGTAATACGAGCGACGCAACGATCTCGACGGGCCGGGTCTATTCAAAACCACCTGCGTATGTGCTTGCCGCACTCGATGCGGGCCAAAACATGGCCGATAACGATCCCCGCGTCGGGCGCTATGCGGAGTTGCTCAATCAGATTCGATCCAAGTGCCACAATCCTACGCAAGAAATCAGCGATGTCGCCATTGATGTACTGATGACGCTTCAAAACAAAGGCGTACAAATCGACGTGTATGAATTGCTCAAGCGGATCAACGATGCGATTCCGCATGCCGCGCTCGGCTCGACATACGATTTCAATCAAATTGCCGCCGCTTTTCGAGCCCTCGGTACCACCTGATCTCAATTGCGGATAGTACCAATAGTGCGCCGGTGTGCGTGCACGCTACGCTTCAGGTGTAGAGCACCCTAGCGCATGTACGTTCATGGATGTCTTGATCGACAGCAGTTTTCCCACTCAGCATTGGCATCGCCTTGATGACGGCCGTGTACAGTGCGACGTGTGCCCGCGTTATTGCAAATTGCACGATGGACAGCGTGGCCTGTGTTTCGTGCGTGCGGCGCATAATGGGCAAATTGTGCTCACCACCTATGGCCGTTCCAGTGGCTACTGCGTGGATCCCATCGAAAAGAAGCCGCTCAATCACTTTTTGCCCGGCACGCCGATTCTGTCGTTCGGCACTGCCGGTTGTAATCTCGCCTGCAAATTTTGCCAGAACTGGGATATCAGCAAGTCGCGCGAAATCGACACCCTCGCAGATGCCGCAACTCCTGAATTGATTGCCCGCGCGGCGCAGCAGTTAGGTTGTAGTAGCGTCGCGTATACCTACAACGACCCGACCGTGTTTATGGAATACGCGATCGATGTTGCCAAAGAATGTCACAAGCTTGACATTAAATCGGTTGCAGTCACGGCCGGTTATATTTGCGATGCGCCGCGCCGCGAACTTTACGCTCATATGGATGCGGCCAATGTCGATCTGAAAGGCTTCACTGAAGACTTTTACCACAAGATTTGCGGCGGCCACCTGCAAGACGTACTCGATACCCTGGTGTATTTAAAAAACGAAACGCAGGTTTGGGTTGAAATCACCACTCTGTTAATACCCGGCCTGAACGATTCCGACGCAGAGTTGCACCAGATGACCCAGTGGGGCAGGGCACATCTTGGCCCGGACGTGCCCTGGCACTTCACCGCCTTTCATCCCGACTGGAAAATGCTCGACCGCCCTGCTACCCCATCCGAGACGCTCAGCCGCGCGCGGCGTATCGCCATGAATAACGGTATTCGTTACGCCTACACGGGTAACGTGCATGACAAAGCCGGAGGCAGCACGTATTGTCATCACTGCGGCAAGATGCTGATCGGGCGTGATTGGTACGTGTTGTCGGATTGGAACCTGACTCCCGATGGCGATTGCAAATTTTGTGGCACACCCTGCGCTGGGAGATTTGCAGCGCAACCTGGCCACTGGGGCGCAAAGCGCATGCCGGTACGGTTGAAAGACTATTCACTCTAGGCTTAAAAGCGGTGTAAATCGTTATAATGCCCTCCCGAGCGCTTCACCCAATGTTCACTTCGAGGTCACAGCATGAGTGCGTCACCCATCCGCATCGGCATCGTTACCGTGTCTGATCGCGCCAGTCGAGGCGTCTATCAAGACCTGGGCGGTCCTGCCATCCGCGAGCAGTTGGAGAAAATTTTATCATCGGCCTGGGAAGCCATCGCGCGCACCATCCCCGACGAGCAGCCGGTGATCGAAGCCACCCTAAAGCAATTATGCGATGTGGACGGGTGTTGCCTGGTGGTCACCACCGGCGGCACCGGTCCTGCGCAGCGCGATGTAACGCCGGAAGCCACCGAGGCCGTGTGCGACAAAATTCTCGCGGGCTTTGGCGAGCAGATGCGCGCGGTGTCGTTAAAAGTTGTGCCTACGGCGATTTTGTCGCGGCAAATGGCCGGAATTCGCGGCGCGTCATTGATTATCAATTTGCCCGGCAAGCCCGCATCGATTGCCGATTGTTTGCAGGCGGTGTTTCCCGCCGTACCCTATTGCATCGATTTGATCGGCGGGCCGTATCTCGAAACGCATGCAGACGTGCTCAAGGCCTTCCGACCCAAGGGTACGGAACGCCCCAAGCCGTGATTGCCGTGCCCGTTCTCAATCTGTTCGAGCTGGCGCAGCGCTGTATTAATGCTGCCGATCCCGCCGAAAAAGTTCGCCTCACACATACCGTTGCGGCTGCGCTGCAACGCGGTGAAATCAGTCTCGATGCGGCACCAGAACCGCTGCCCATCGCAGAGCCCGGGCGGCCACAGCAGCCTCTGCATGTTGATCCTGCGAGCGTGCCGCGCCGTAAGCTTGGCAGCACGCTGGGCCGTGCCGCATTTCTGCATGCGTTAGCGCACATTGAATTTAATGCGATCAACTTAGCCTGGGATGCGGTTTACCGCTTCCGCGATTTACCGCGCGACTATTATTTTGACTGGGCGGGCGTGGCCGATGAAGAGGCCTGCCACTTCCAACTGTTGCGCGACCGACTGTGCGAATTGGGTTACGATTATGGAGCATTTGCAGCGCATAACGGCTTGTGGGAAACCGCGCGTCACACTGCCCACGATGTAGTGGTGCGCATGGCCTTGGTACCGCGTGTGCTCGAAGCACGGGGTTTGGATGTGACGCCCGGTATGATCCGGCGCTTACGGCAAGCGGGCGACACACGTTCGGCGGAGATACTGGATATTATTCTGCGCGATGAAATCGGCCACGTCGCCATCGGCACGCGTTGGTTCAGTTATTTTTGCGCGCAACGCGCATGGGATCGGGAGTCGGCATTTGAGCGCTTAGTGCGCGAGCATGTCACCGGGCGCGGCCCGCGTGAGATCGACCGCACGCTGCGCGCAGCGGCGGGCTTCAGCGAGAGCGAAATGACATTTATCGAATCGGGCTTAATCGATTAGGGGAACGGCGTGAAATTATTTCAAACGGCTTTATTCACGGTGTGCGTACTTGGCATTTCTGGCTGTGCAACCGAAGCACTACAAGAAGCTGAGCCTGTCGTTGATACATCTAAGGTGGGCGTGTCGCTGCTGTATGCAGAAAAAGAAACGGGCAGTTCTGAAAGCGCTCTTAGGTTGTTTGTGAATGCGGAATTCATCCGCATCGACGATCAGACCGCGCCCAACGACTACATCTTGTTTGACCGCAAAAAACGCACGATTTATAACGTCATGACGGCCGAAAAAAGTGTTTCCATAATTTCGCCACGCGCAGTAACGGCAGCATCGCCGATCCCCATCGCGTATACCGAAGAAAAAAATGAAAGTGCCGCGATCACGCGCGGCGCAGAAAACACCAAGGGTTACTACTACAAATTTTTTGCCAATGGGGTGGCCTGCTACAACGTGGTGGTCGCAGAAGATTTCCTGCCCGATGTGGTCAAAGCATTCGCGGAATTTCGCACCGTGCTTGCAGGCGAACATGCCACTGCGCTAGGAAATCTGCCGCCAGACCGGTTAGACGCCTGCGACCTGGCACTGAATATTTTCTATCCCGCGCGCCATTTGGAATTCGGCTTTCCGGTGCGCGAGTGGAACGATAAAGGCTATTCGAAATTTCTGCGCGAAGCCCGGCATGGTGTGATCATTGATCCGGCGTTGCTCACGATTCCGGCCGACTATGCGCGCTATCCCTTTGGCGTGAAGCCGCACTAAACGGTTCTGTTTACAGCGTGAGCATCCGGTAACCGCGTTCGTCCCATTCCAGCACGCCGCCGTTTTGATACCAATCGGGCAGCACAAAGCGCTGCGCCGGTTGACCGTCGAGCATGAACTCGTGCACGGCGGGCCGGTGCGTGTGGCCGTGAATCAAACGCGTTACGCCGGCAGTGCGCATCGCGGCCTCGACCGCCTGCTGATTTACGTCGGTAATATATTCCGGTTTATCACGGGTCTGTTTTTGACTTTCGCTGCGATAGCGTTTCGCCAATGCAATGCGTTGTTCCCAAGTTTGCGCAAGTACCTGTTGTTGCCATTTCGGATCGCGCACCTGAGCGCGCATGTTTTGATAAGCGGTATCGTCGGTGCACAAGGTATCGCCATGCATTAACAAGGTTGGTGTACCGAACAACGAAATAACGGTTGGATCATCCATCAACGGGCAACCGGTTGCATCGGCAAATTGTGCGCCGAGTAAAAAATCACGATTGCCATGCATCAAGAAGGTGGGTATGCCCAGCGTGGTGAGCGCACGCAGTGCAGCGACAAAACCTGGGGGATCGCGAGTTAGGGTGTCGTCGCCGACCCAATATTCCAGTAAGTCGCCTAGAATATAAACAGCCTGTGCTTGCCGCGCCGGCCCGGTTAGGAAAGCGACGAACAACGCATTAATTCGCGGCCGCTCGTCGCACAGATGTAAGTCAGAAAGAAAATAAACCGTCATGGGTGGCAACTATAACTCACGTGGGTTTGACCTGCGGACAGGATCATAATTCGCCTCGCTGCGCTCCGCCAGTTTTGCTGCGTAGTGATTCCCCGCGCGAAGCATCAGCAAAACCGTGCGGCAGCCGCCTAAGAAAACGCCCGGCCACGCATGCTGCAAATAACATCTGCTTGACAAGCATCGGCACGTTAAATTAGTTTGCCCAAGACCGCTCGAAACCCATCGGCAAATATTAAAGATGGCAAGCGCAAGGACACGGGGCAGGAGTTGTAGCAGTAGGGGGTGGGGCAGTGCATCTGGGGGAAGATTCCGTTCGTGACATTTTAATTGGCCGCCCATTGCGCGGCCTGCGCTGTTTTCTGCGCAGCCAATTTCGCTTGCCGACTCAAATCACTATCGAAGTAGGGTGGGTTAGACGCATCTTTTTGCGTCGTAACCCGCCAGCCGTGCCGCCAGGCACTCCACCATCAAACCGGTGGTGCGCTGCGCATGCGTGGCCGCACATCGGGAGGTGCGCTGCGCACGCCCGGCGGGTTACGCCTGCGGCTAACCCACCCTACGTTTCTGAGAACAAACTTTATCCTGCGTGTGGAGTGCGGGAACTTGCTCCCGCTTTGCAGGCGGCGGCAAGCCGCCGCACTCCAAGATGCGCATTGCTCATTGACAATAAAGCACGCTGTTTTTTGAATCACCACCGGGGGAACCACACATGCCGCACACCCACCCAAATTCATCACCCCTCCCCTCCTTATTTTCAAGGAGGGGTGCCCGAAGGCGACCGCCAGGGATGGCGGAAGGTAGAGCAACGCAGGAGCAGTTGCCGGGGTGGGGTGGTTGCTTTTTTAAACGCGACGACGTACCCGCAAGCCGAATCAATTTCACCAATCCGTCACCAAGGGGCCACATGAAAACATTAACCCAATTCCTCATCACCCTACTGGCCCTCACCTTCGCCAGCACTACCCTTGCCGCCACCAGCCCCGTCGGCGCCACTCCCGGCAGCTTCGCGGTCAGCCCCTCAGGAGCTGCGACCTACAGCATCCCCATTCAAGTGCCGCCCGGCGTGGGCGGCATGCAGCCGAACCTTTCGCTTGTTTACAACAGCCAGGGCGGCAACGGCATCGCAGGCGTAGGTTGGAACATCGGCGGGTTGTCGGCGATCACGCGTTGTGGGACGACCATTGATCGTGATGTAAACAAAGGTGGTGTGTATATCGATTGGAGAGACAGATATTGTCTTGACGGCCAACGCCTCATCCTTATCTCGGGGACCTATGATGGTTATCCAAATACCGAGTACCGCACCGAAATCGAAAGCTTTAACAAGGTCATTGCTTACGGCGCGCAAGGAAATTATGGTCCTGCGTACTTCACCGTTACCTCTAAAAATGGCGTGACCACCGAATACGGTAACGGTAATGGTTCGCAGCAATTCGCACAGGGCAACAGCACGGTGTTGAACTGGTATGTC
>JACQEQ010000152.1 GCA_016200445.1 Gammaproteobacteria bacterium
CGACGTCACCGGGGCATGTGAACTGCCGGAAGGCGTCGAAATGGTGATGCCCGGCGACAACATCAAAATGGTGGTGAGCTTGATCAACCCCATCGCGATGGAGCAAGGCCTGCGCTTCGCGATTCGCGAAGGCGGCCGGACTGTTGGCGCTGGCGTGGTAGCTAAGATTTTTGAGTAACACGTGTAGGAGTTTGCCCTCGAGGCAATGAATCGCCCCGAGGGCAAACTCCTACGAAGATATTAGGCCAGTAGCTCAATTGGCAGAGCGGCGGTCTCCAAAACCGCAGGTTGGGGGTTCGATTCCCTCCTGGCCTGCCACATAAAATGGCAGACGTTAGATTAAGCGCGGGTGTGATGGCGGATAAAATCAAAGTAGTAATGGCGATTTTGGTGCTAGGAAGTGCGCTTGCAGGCTTCTATGTTTACGACAGCCAAGCGCTGCTGCTGCGCTGGGTGCTCTTGCTGGTCGCGTTGGGTGTCTCGACCGCGATCCTGTTGCAAGCCGAAGTTGGCCGTAGCACGTGGAGTTTTTTGCGTGACTCGACGATTGAGGTGCGCAAAGTCGTGTGGCCAGCGCGCAGCGAAACCGTGCAATCAACCCTGGTGGTCATTGCCATGGTGGTATTGCTTGGCGTGTTGCTCTGGATGCTCGACATGTTTCTCGCCTGGATAGTGCATCTTTTGACCGGTCAAGGGGGTTAAATCCGTGGCAATGCGTTGGTACGTGGTGCACACCTATTCAGGATTTGAGCAGCAAGTTAGACGCTCGCTGCTCGACCGTATCAAGCGTCAAGGGCTAGAGCATTTGTTTGGTGACGCTCTGGTTCCCACTGAAGAAGTGGTTGAGATGCGCGAAGGCCAGAAACGCAAGAGTGACCGCAAGTTTTTCCCCGGTTACGTCTTGGTGCAAATGGAAATGAACGATGAGTCCTGGCACCTGGTCAAAGAAGTCCCGAAGGTGATGGGTTTTATCGGTGGTACCGCAGAAAAGCCTGCGGCGATTTCCGACAAGGAAGCCGATGCGATTTTGCGGCGTGTGCAAGAAGGCGTGGACAAGCCGCGTCCCAAGATCTTGTTCGAACCCGGCGAAGTGGTGCGCATTTGCGATGGTCCGTTCAACGACTTCAATGGTGTCGTCGAAGAAGTGGATTACGAAAAAAGCCGTCTACGTGTCGCGGTATTGATTTTCGGTCGTTCAACACCGGTCGAACTTGAGTTCGGCCAGGTAGAGAAAGGCTAACAACGGGGAGCCATTGAAGAGTGTCCCTCAGACACTCCGAGGCGTTTGCACCCATAACTTGAGGAGTTAAGTCATGGCAAAGAAAATCGAAGCTTATATCAAGCTTCAGGTAAAGGCCGGTCAGGCCAATCCCAGTCCACCGGTAGGCCCCGCCTTGGGTCAGCACGGCGTAAACATCATGGAGTTCTGCAAGCAGTACAACGCGCAGACCCAGAAGATGGAGCAGGGTATGCCCCTGCCGGTCGTGATCACCGTTTACAGTGACCGTAGCTTCACATTTATTATCAAAACTCCGCCCGCGACCGTGTTGCTAAAGAAAGCGGCGGGTATCAAAAGCGGCAGTAAAGTGCCTAACCGCGACAAGGTGGGCAAGGTCAGTCGTGCCCAGTTGGAAGATATCGCCACCGCCAAGATGCCCGATTTAACGGCTGCCGATATGGATGCCGCAGTACGCACGATCGCCGGCAGCGCGCGCAGCATGGGTTTGGTGACGGAAGGAGTGAAATAGCCATGGCAAAGATTACAAAGCGGTGGAAGGCCATCGGCGAGAAAATTCAGGTCGGCAAGCAATATCCCATTGACGACGCGATCAGTCTGATGAAATCGGTGCCTCCGGCCAAGTTTGTTGAGTCGGTGGATGTGGCCGTGAATCTCGGTATCGATGCGAAGAAAACCGATCAAGCCGTGCGCGGCGCGACGGTCATGCCGCACGGTCTTGGCAAAGTGGTGCGTGTTGCGGTATTTGCACAAGGCGCCAATGCAACGGCAGCAAAAGAAGCCGGTGCGGATATCGTGGGCTTTGACGATTTAGCGGCGCAGATCAAAGCGGGAGGCTCGCTGGATTTCGACGTGGTTATCGCCAGTCCTGATGCGATGCGTGTGGTTGGCCAGCTCGGCCAGATTCTTGGTCCACGCGGTTTAATGCCCAATCCTAAAACCGGTACGGTTACACCGGACGTCGCGGGTGCGGTGCGTAATGCCAAAGCGGGTCAGGTGCGTTATCGCATCGACAAGGCCGGCATCATTCATTGCCCCATCGGCAAAGTAAACTTTGACGCCAAGGCGCTGAAAGAAAATCTGCAAGCCCTGTTGACCGACTTACAAAAACAGAAGCCGCCTAGCTCCAAAGGTATCTTTTTGAAAAAAGTCACCATGTCCACCACCATGGGGCCAGGTTTAGTCATTGAACAGTCGTCTTTGAGTTTTTAATAGGTTTTTAAAAGACTTTGGGTCGCGTGCGGTTTCCTGCACGCGTGCGTCGAAGACCGTAGGCGCAACGGCGTAAGCCGAAGCTTAATCGAGAGTTAGAGGCGTGCTGTAGTGGGGACTTGCCCTACGGCAGTATGCACCGAGTTTTCATCCTACGTAGACGGTGTAGCCCCTTCACATTCTCTATATTAGTTTGTGGCGGGTCACCGTAGGTGGGATTGCTTTGCAATCTTGGTGGTTTAACAACTGGAGGTGACACGTGCTTGAATTAGCCCAAAAGCAGGCCATCGTCGCGGAAGTCAATGCAGTTGCGGCAACGGCCGTATCTGCGATTGCGTCCGAGAACCGTGGCCTCACCGCCGTGCAAATGAACGACTTGCGTAATAAAGCGCGCAAGGAAGGCGTTTACATGCGCGTGGTGAAAAACACGTTGGCGCGTCGTGCAGTGGACGGAACCAGTTTCGCGTGTATGCGTGAGCAGTTGGTCGGTCCGTTGGTATTGGCATTCTCGAAAGAGGATCCGGGTGCTGCTGCGCGCGTGATTTCCGAATTCGTCAAAGGCAATAACAAGCTGGTGGTGAAAGTTATCTCACTGAGCGGCAAAGTGCTGGCGGCATCGGATCTCGAACGACTTGCGAAAATGCCGACCAAAGATCAGGCGATCAGCATGATGATGTCGGTCATGTTGGCTCCGATCACAATGCTGGTGCGTACGATCAATGAACCTACCTCCAAGCTGGTGCGTACGGTGGCAGCGGTCGGCGTGCAAAAACAGGCGGCTGGTAGCTAATTATTAACTTTGTTATATAAAGCGCCCGAGGCCGGTAGGCCAAGGGGCGATTCAACTGGAGATTATTATCATGGCTGCAACACAACAAGACATTTTGACGGCAATTTCTAACATGACGGTTTTGGAAGTCGTGGATCTCGTCAAGGCGATGGAAGACAAGTTTGGCGTATCCGCCGCAGTGGCAGCGGCTCCTGCGGCCGCAGCTGCCGGTGCACCCGCAGCAGCAGAAAAGACCGAATTTAATGTCGTGATGTCGTCGTTTGGCGATAACAAAGTTAACGTCATTAAAGTGATTCGTACCATCACCGGCTTGGGTTTGAAAGAAGCCAAAGACTTGGTTGAAGGCGTGCCCTCCATGGTGAAGGAAGGTATTGCTAAGGCCGACGCCGAAGCGATTAAGAAGCAGTTGGAAGAGGCGGGTGCCAAGGTGGAGTTGAAGTAAGTCGCGCCTTGAATATCAACGCACGGCGTGCAGTATTCGACTCCTGCCCACGCAGCAGCGCTGGGCAGGAGTCGCGTCGTGCGTTTTTACTGTTTGATCCATGTCCCAATAACAACGAGCTGGTGGCCCAGAGCTACCGGCCCGTCGTTATTGGTTTCGCAACGACTTTGAGTTAATTCTCAGGGGAAGACCGATGGCCTATACCTTTACCGAGAAAAAGCGCATCCGCAAGAGCTTTGGCAAACGTCCAGAGATTCTGAAAGAACCTTACTTGCTTGCAATCCAAGTGAATTCCTACCGGGAATTCTTGCAAGAAGAGGTCGCACCGGAAAAACGTAAACCGCAAGGTTTGCATCAGGCGTTCAGATCGGTGTTTCCGATGATCAGCTATTCGGGTTTCGCGTCGCTGGACTACGTCGCGTACCGCCTGGGCACACCCACGTTCGACGTGCGCGAGTGCCAATTGCGCGGACTCACTTACGCGGCGCCGTTGCGCGTGAAGGTGCGTCTGGTCATCTATGACAAAGAAGCTCCAGCAGGCGCCAAAGTCGTCAAGCAGGTGAAGGAACAGGAAATCTACATGGGCGAGATTCCGCTCATGACGGAAAACGGTACGTTTGTCATCAACGGCACCGAGCGGGTCATCGGGTCGCAATTGCATCGTGCGCCCGCTGTGTATTTCGATCACGACAAGGGTAAAACGCACAGCTCCGGCAAGTTGCTCTACCACGCGCAAATTATTCCGTATCGCGGCTCGTGGCTGGATTTCGAATTCGATCCCATAGATTGTGTGTTCGTGCGTATCGACCGCCGCCGCAAATTACCGGCGACGGTATTGTTGCGTGCGTTGGGCTATTCCAACCAGCAAATTCTCGAAATGTATTTCGAGACCGACCACTTCAAGGTCAAGAAAGACCAGACCCTCAGCTTTGACTTGGTGCCTGAACGGCTGCGTGGCGAAACCGCGTCGTTTGAAATCGAAGTCAAAGGCAAAGTTATTGTTGAAGCGGGCCGTCGCATCACGACGCGCCACGTACGTGACTTGGAAAAAGCGGGTGTAAAAACCCTCGATGTTCCCAGCGACTATGTGATGGGCCGGGTGTTGTCACATGATGTCGTCGATCCTGCCAGTGGCGAGGTACTTGCCAA
>JACQEQ010000142.1 GCA_016200445.1 Gammaproteobacteria bacterium
ATGATGCGATTGCGGCGCGGAAAATTTTCTTTCAGCGGCGGAGTGCCGGGTGGAAATTCGGAAATCAACGCACCGCGTTCGGCCACTTTATGCGCGAGTGTGTGGTGGCGTTTCGGATACACCCGATCCAAGCCGGTGCCCATCGCCGCAATTGTGTAGCCATTGCCGGCCAGCGCGCCTTCATGACAGGCGGCGTCAATCCCCAGTGCCAAGCCACTGGTGATGGTCAGCCCGGTGTGTGCGAACGACTGTGCGAAGGCGTGTGCATTATCGAGCCCCTGCGGAGTCGGATTGCGGCTGCCGACCATCGCGATTTGCGGTCGACTCAATACGGCGGGATCACCGTGGACGAACAGCAGCAACGGCGGATCGGCAATCTCTTTGAGTAGCGGCGGGTAGGTGGCATCGTGCAATGTGATGATGTAGTTGCGAGGCGATGTTGCCAGCCATGCTAAATCCACATCGACTGCGCTCCAGTCAGGGTTGCGGAAATATTCGCGCGTATCGGCGCGCAAACGCTCGCGCACGTCGCTGGCGAGCGAAGTGCTGAAAAGTAGTTCGGGAGTGGTTTGTGTTAGGACTTCAAGCGCACCGCGCGTACCCAGACCAGGAGCGCGCAGCAACGCCAACCAATATCGCAGTTCGCTCATGCGTGCGATGATGACAAGACCTGCGCCAATGCGCAACTCCGCTAGGTGCGCGACGCAATGCTCAGCATACGCTTACGGCTTGCGTACCGCGTCGTACAAGCGGATGTCTTGCTCTGCTTTCATAATCAGCGCGTAGCTCACCCGGTCGAAGGTGCGAAACACCATCGCCAAACCGGCGCGCGTATCGGGGAGTTGCACTGAATCGCGCGAGTCGCTGCTGACGACATCGCGGGCATCGCTACCGGCACGGTAAACGGCTAACACGTGGCCGCGTTGCAGGCCGTCGAGTTCGCCGAGATTCAGTACCACGGTTTGAAATTGTCCAACCCGCGCCACCGCATCGACCACATCGATGATGCGGCCCTCCACCGGGGCTTCGGGCGCGCGCGGCACCCATTGCGAGTCGCTTTCCGGTCGAGCCATCGGCAGCAAGCGGTCGCCGATTAGGGTTTCGCGGTTGGCGTCGACGATCTGCAAGGTCGATGGGTCGCCGAAGGTTTTAACCATGGCGGTGCCAATGTAAATGGCTTCGTAGCCCAGCAATTCATCGGATTTACCGCCGGTGTTTTGGTAGCTTTTGCCGGTACGGTAGATTGCAAAAGAGTTGTTCTTGCCGGCAGGTAAGCCGCGCGCATAGATTTGATCGCCGGTCCCGCCAATCAGATGATCGCCAGAACTTGCAACGACATAGCCCGAACTTTGCAAATCGCGCTCGGTCAGCACGCGGGGTTGCGAGACGAACTGTTTAATCGCATCGATCGGGAGGGTTGGGATTGCACGATCTAGTTTGGTCGCACGAATCCGTGGTGTAAGACGCGTAGTAGCCGCCTTCGCTTCGCTACGCTGCACCTTCAGCATCGGCTTGCCGTTGGTTTTAACCAGCACCACGACATCGCCCGGATAAATATATTGCGGGTTTTCAATTTTATTTTCGAAGTCCCACACGTCGGGCCAGCGCCATGGATCGCGTAAGAAGCGTGAGGCGATTTCCCACAAGGTGTCGCCGGTGCGTACCACATAGCGGGCTGGATAGTTGGGATGCAGCACAATTTCATCCCCGCTCTTTGCTGCGCCAGCGCGGGGAGTAACATCGGCGGCCAGCGTCACGCCGGCAACCAGCACGAACAACAATGACGCGAGCGATTTCTTGAAAAACATTGCGTACCCCTCGATCAAAAACCTGTACGAATGGTGTGATTTGGATTCGGTGGCGCAAATTGAATTGCCACGCACGGTATATCGACTGATTGCGGATAGGCATGAGCTGCGCACACCGTCGCGGTTGCGCGCGGCACAACCGGCACGCTGGCGACTTTCCGTTCATGCTTTATAATTACTGACATTAGTTCACCGGCCCACGTTTGTAAAATTGCGATCCGTCATGGCCCTTCTGCAAGTTTTGCACTATCCCGATCCGCGTTTACGCAACCCGGCGCAGCCGGTTGCGCAGGTTGACGACGAGGTGCGCCGCTTGGTCGACGACATGTTCGAGACCATGTACGAAGCGCCTGGTATTGGCCTGGCGGCAACGCAAGTGAACGTGCCCAAGCGTATCGTTGTGATCGATCTGAGCAACGACAGAACCGAACCGTATTGTTTTATCAATCCTAAAATTGTCGCCCGTGAGGGCGAAGAGGAAACCGAAGAAGGTTGCCTGTCGGTGCCAGGTATTTACGACACGGTGCGGCGTTCGCGCTGGGTGCATGTCGAGGCGCTGGATCGCGACGGCAAGGCGTTCACGTTGAAGATCGACGACTTGCTGGCGGTCTGTATCCAGCATGAGATCGATCACCTCGACGGTAAGTTATTCGTTGATTACCTGTCGGAAGTTAAGCGGGGGCGGATACGCAAAAAAATGGAAAAATTGCGGCGCAAAATATTGTGATCGACTTGTGGGTGGCTGTCTGAATATTGTCTTCGCAGGAACTCCCGAATTTGCCGCCGTCGCGTTACGTGGTCTGCTTGATACTTCGCATCGGGTATTGGCGGTGTATACGCATCCGGACCGGCCCGCTGGACGTGGGCGCAAACTTGCGGCCAGTCCGGTAAAAATGCTGGCTTTGGAACGCGGTATTCCGGTGCATCAGCCGGTCACTCTTAAAGATCACGAACAGCAGCAGGTGCTCGCGGCGTTGCAGCCCGGCATTATGGTGGTGGTTGCCTACGGTTTAATTTTACCGCAAGCGGTGTTGAATATTCCGCGCCTTGGATGTTTAAACATTCATGCCTCGCTGTTGCCGCGCTGGCGCGGTGCGGCGCCGATTCAGCGCGCAATTCTCGCCGGCGATGCCGTAACCGGCGTCACCATCATGCAAATGGATGCGGGTCTTGACACCGGTGCGATGCTTAAGGTGGTGCGCTGCCCGATTACGCCAGACGACACGTCGCAATCGCTGCATGATCGCCTTGCGCAGCTAGGTGCAAGTGCCTTGCTCGATACGTTAGCGCAACTTGCTACCGGCCATGCCGCCGCACAAGCGCAAGATTCCGAACAAGCAAATTACGCAGCAAAAATTACCAAGCAAGAAGCGCGCATCGATTGGACGCGCTCCGCTGCCGAGCTGGCGCGACAGGTGCGTGCGTTCAACCCCTGGCCGGTGGCGTTCGCCGATTTGCGAGCGGAACCGTTGCGTATCTGGGCCGCGCAGGCGCTTCCTGGCGATAGTGGCGCTGCACCCGGCACAGTCGTGAATGCCGGTCCGCGCGGCATCGACGTCGCCACCGGCGCCGGTTGTTTACGTTTATTGCAGGTGCAGTTGCCGGGCGGCAAACCAGTCAGTGCAGCGGATTTTCTTCACGCCCACAGCGCTGTTGTCCCGGGCTTTCGTTTCTCGGCTTAATCACACACAAGCGCTTACAAACCATGCATACCCGAGCGCTCGCCGCGACTGTCGTTTTTCAAGCACTGAGCGAAGGCCGTTCGCTTGCCGATACCTTGCCCGGCGCCATCGAGCGGCTGGGCGATGCGTCAGAGCGTGCGTTGTTGCAAGAGTTGAGCTACGGCACCTTGCGTTGGTATCCGCAACTCGACGGCGTGGCGCAATTGCTGTTGCGCAAACCGTTCAAGCGCAAAGACGGCGATGTGTTCGCGTTGTTGCTGGTTGGGTTGTACCAACTAATGCATTTACGCGTGGCGCCGCACGCGGCAGTATCGCTGAGCGTATCGGCGGTGGACGACCTGGGTAAGTCATGGGCAAAAGGTTTGGTCAATGCGGTATTACGCGGCTATCAACGCGACCCGGCACTTTTAGCGCGTGCCTGCGGCAAATCCAGCGCGGCGCTCGCGCATCCCGATTGGTTGCTGGCACTGTTCAAACGCGACTGGCCGGACCACTGGCAAGCGCTTGCGCAAGCCAACAACGCGCGCCCGCCGATGACGCTGCGCGTGAACCAGCAGCAGGTCGAGCGCGACGCCTATGCAGCGCAGCTGGAACAGCAAGCACTACGCGCCCGGGCCAGCGATTTTGCGCTGCAGGCTTTGACCTTGGACACGCCCGTCGACGTAGTAAATTTGCCTGAATTTGCACGCGGCTGGGTGTCGGTGCAAGATGCAGCGGCACAGCTCGCGGCGGCATTGCTGGATGTGCAGCCGGGGGAGCGCGTGCTGGATGCATGTGCGGCGCCCGGCGGAAAATCCGCGCATATTTTGGAGCGCCAACCCGCCTTAGGCGAACTCGTCGCGGTCGACCGCGACGCGCAACGGATGCGGCGGGTGAGCGAGAATTTACAACGCCTCGGCATACAGGCTACATGCATGGTTGCGGATGTAGCGGCCGCAGCGGACTGGTGGGATGGACGCAAGTTCGATCGGATATTATTGGATGCGCCTTGTTCGGCCACCGGCGTGATTCGCCGCCATCCCGACATCAAAGTCTTGCGCCGTGCATCCGATGTCGCCGGCCTGATCGAACAGCAGGCGCGGCTGCTCAACGCATTGTGGCCGCTGCTGCAAGACGGCGGTACGCTGGTGTATGCCACCTGCTCGGTGCTGCGTGGTGAAAACGAATTGCAGGTACGTGACTTCCTGGCCACGCATGCGGATGCGCAGGAAATCCCTATTGTTGCTGCCTGTGGTCATGTGTGTACTTTTGGGTGCCAGATCCTGCCCGGTGAAGCCGATATGGACGGTTTTTATTATGCAATTCTGCGCAAACAGCAACGCTGACCGCCGGATGCAGCATGCACGCTTGTTGCTGGTGTTGCTGTTCGCCTCGGCATTCTGCGGCACAGCGCAGGCCGCCGGTTTTTTTGTGCTCAATGCTAAAAGCGATCTGCAAGAAAACGTCTACCGTTTGACTGCGAACGTGAAATCCCAGTTGTCGCCGGATGTCGAGCATGCGCTGAAAAACGGTATCGCTGTCGTCATGCAACTGGATATTGAAGTGTTGCGT
Source organism: Gammaproteobacteria bacterium (assembly GCA_016200445.1). GTDB lineage: Bacteria > Pseudomonadota > Gammaproteobacteria > SG8-11 > SG8-11 > UBA6921. The sequence goes on from JACQEQ010000142.1 coordinate 5,042, forward strand.
CCTGGCGCCTATTACCTGTGGTCCGAAACCATCGCCACGCTGCGCCAGCAATACCGGGTGCAGTATCACGCACTGTCGCAACGCTTTCTGGTTACTAATCTCAACAGCGCCGGCCAGGATTATTTTTCCGGATTAGACGATGTAATGACAAGTCTTGGCGCCATTACGGATTTGCCGATTCTCGATAAGAGCCTGTTGGAAGCCGGCGAACAATATATTGCGCGCGTGCGCTTCGGCATCAACTTCGACAGCTTGCCGGTGCCTTTGCGTTATTACGCCTATGTCTTGCCGCAGTGGCGCCTGCAAAGCGAGTGGTACAACTTCCCCCTGTAGGCATAATGAAACGACGCGTCGCCGCCTTTAAACAATTGCGCTTCGGCATCTTGCCGGTGGCCTTGTTGCTGGTGCTGGTGGTCGGCGCGTTGTTATTGCTGTCCGATTCCATCGAAGACGCAGAGCATTTCACGCAGCTGTATTCGACGTTGTTTGCGATTAACCTGGTGATCGTCATCGCGCTGCTGGTGCTGATCGGCGTCAACATGCAGCGCGTGTTCCGCCAATACCGGCGCGGTATCACCGGCTCGCGTCTGACGGTGCGCTTGGTGGCGATGTTCGTGGTGTTGTCAATATTGCCGGTGTCGGTCGTTTATTATGTTTCGTACCGGTTTATCAATCACGGCATCGACAGCTGGTTTGACGTACGCGTCGAGCAGGCGCTGAGTTCGTCGCTTGAGCTGAGCCGCAGCGCCTTGGACGTGCGCATGCGCGAGCTGACCAAACACACTGAGAAATTCGCACGGAATCTGGCCGATGTGCCCAGCAACGCCTTGGCGTTACGTTTAGGAGAGTTACGTTCCGAAAGCGGTGCAACCGAGCTCAGTGTCTTTACCAGTGCGGGCCGGGTATTGGCAACCGCGAACGCCGAGGCCGGGAAATTCGTCCCCGAGCGGCCCGAAGAATCGGTGTTAATGCAGGCGCGGGCCGGGCATTTGTATGTGGGCCTGGATCCGGTGGCGGGTAGTGGCTTGCATGTGCGCGTTGTGCTTTATATGCCAGCTTCCGGCACCATGCGCGAGGCGCGTATTTTACAGGCGTTGTTCCCGATATCGGAGCGCATGAGCAAGCTGGCAGATGCAGTGCAAAATGCCTATACCCGTTACCAAGAATTGGCGTATTTGCGCGGTCCGCTTAAATTCAGTTTTACGCTCACGCTTTCGCTGGTGTTGTTGCTCAGCGTGTTAGCTGCGGTTTGGGCGGCGTTCGTGTCGGCGCAGCGCCTGGTTGAGCCGATCCGGGTGTTGACTATAGGCACACGCGCCGTTGCGGAGGGAAATTACGACAAACGTCTGACACCGCAAACGCACGACGAGCTGGGCGTGCTGGTCGAGTCGTTCAACGTCATGACCGAAAAAATAGCATTGGCGCGCGATGAGGCGCGCCGCAGTCAGAATGAAGCCGAAGGCGAACGAGCCTATCTCAAGGCGGTGCTGGGCAGTTTATCGTCCGGGGTTTTGACATTTGACCGGCATCGAACGTTGCGCACCTATAATGCAGCGGCTACCGGGATTCTTTCCGCAGATTTGCGCGAAATCATTGACCATAGTCTGGACGATTTGAAAGCCAAGATCGTGCATCTAGAGTCTTTTAGCTATGCGCTGAATGCGCATCTGTGCGGCCCGGCCGAGGAATGGCATGAAGAGGCTACCATTTTTGGTCCCGGCGGCCGACGTGTGTTGTTGTGTCGCGGCCGCCGCTTGCCGAGTAATGATCCGCAAACGCCCGGCGGTTTCGTGGTGGTGTTCGACGACATCACCGCATTGCTACAAGCCGAGCGCGATGCCGCCTGGCGCGAAGTCGCCCGCCGCATTGCGCATGAAATCAAAAATCCGCTCACGCCGATCCAGCTTTCCGCCGAACGCTTGCGCCACAAACTAATGAGCTCGCTGGATGCCGCAGGTGCCGAGGTGCTGGATCGTTCCACGCACACCATCATTCAACAGGTCGACGCACTCAAACAAATGGTCAAGGCATTTTCCGAATACGCGCGCATGCCGCGCATGGAGCCTGCGCCGCTGAATTTAAATGTGCTCGTCAATGAAGTGCTCGACCTGTACCGCGTCGGCGACTATGAAACGCGCTTCATGGTAGATCTGGATCCTCGTGTTGCCAATGTCGAGGCGGACGCGCTACGGCTACGCCAGGTATTGAACAATTTATTGCGCAACGCCATCGATGCAACCAAGAAACTGCCGCATGCGCGTATCATGATCGGAACGCGCTGGATCGACGACGCCCCGGCCGCCGGTGTGGAGCTGCGTGTCGAAGATACCGGTCCGGGCATTCCGCAAGAGCTGCTAGCGAATTTGTTCGAGCCCTACGTGACGACCAAGCCCAAAGGCACCGGCTTGGGTTTGGCGATCGTTAAGAAAATCGTCGATGAGCATGGCGGCATGGTGTGGGCTGCAAACCGCAGCGAAGGCGGAGCAGGTATTTACATTCGGTTACCGGTGGTCACGCCGCAAAAACTGTCCGGTGCCGGGCAGCTCCGGCAGGCGGCGGGTTAATGTTTCATTATGTGCATAATCAAGGTAAAGCGATGAAACCTTTTATTATGGTGGTCGACGACGAGCCGGATATTCGCGCGTTGGTGAAGGATATTCTGGAAGACGAAGGCTATGCGGTGGGTGTTGCGCAGGACGGCGCCAGTGCGCGCAACCTGCTGCGCGCGCAATCCCCCGACCTGGTGTTGCTGGATATCTGGATGCCGGACATCGACGGAATATCTTTGTTGCAGGAATGGGTCGCTGCCGGTCTGAAAGCACCGGTGGTGATGGTGTCAGGACATGGCACCGTAGAATCGGCGGTGGAGGCGACCCGGCACGGCGCATTCGATTTTATCGAGAAGCCCTTGTCGTTGGGGAAGTTGCTCCAGACGGTACAAAAAGCTTTGGCGCAGGGCCGGTCGAGCAAAGAGCCCGCACGCCACGCGTTAACGCGCGCCGACTTCGAGCCGGTCGGACGCAGCACTGCCATGCAGCGGCTGCGGGATCAGGCGCGACGCGTAGCGGAATCCAGTGCATGGTTATTAATCAGCGGCGAATCCGGCAGCGGCAAAGAAACGCTTGCACGCTACGTGCAACAGAGCGGTCCGCGCAAAGATGCGCCGTTTGTGGTTGCAACCGTCGCTAATTTCAACGCCGCACGCACGGAGGAATTATTATTCGGCCGTGAAACCGCTGGTGAAATCAAGCCGGGTTGTTTCGAGGAGGCGCAGGGCGGTGTTTTGTATTTAAACGATATCGCCGATCTCGACATTTCTTGCCAGGCAAAATTGCTTGATGTGTGCACGACACGTTCTTTCAAGCGCGTTGGCGGCGCGCGGCGCATCGAGGTCGACGTGCGCGTGATCGCGGCGACCCGGGTAAATTTGAAAGAAGCCGTAGCGGCGGGCAAGTTCCGCGAGGAATTGTATTACCGTATCGGCGAGATCGCTTTAAACTTACCGCCGTTGCGCGAGCACGTCGAAGACATTCCCGACTTGCTGAATCATTTCACCGACGTGTTCGTCGGCAACGAGCAACTACCGTATCGAAAATTCAGTCTGGCTGCGCAAAACTGGTTACGTAATTACCCGTGGCCGGGGAATGTGCTGGAATTACGTAATTTTGTGCATCGGCTGCTAATGTTGGGTACGACGCCCGAGATCGGCAGCCAGGAGGCGGAGACGACTATAATCGAACACGCCGCCGTGGCCATCGCGGCGGAGAACGATGGATTCGACCTGCCGCTGCGCGAAGCGCGCGAACGCTTCGAGAAAAGTTATCTCGAACACCATCTGAAGCAGTCCAGTGGCAACGTCGGGTTAGTTGCAAAACAGGCCGGCATGGAGCGCACGCATCTGTATCGCAAATTTCGCGCGCTAGGTATCGATACCAAACAAATCAAAGAATACAAAGAATGAAAATCATTATTCTCGGCGCCGGGCAAGTCGGTGCGTCGGTGGCGGCAAACTTGGCGCACGAAGCCAACGACATCACCGTGATCGATTCCGATCTTAAAAAATTGCAAGATTTGCAGGACCGGTTGGATTTACGCACCGTTCACGGCCATGCCTCGCATCCTGAAATTCTGGCGCAGGCAGGGGCGGACGACGCCGACATGATTATCGCGGTAACCAACAGCGACGAGATCAACATGGTGGCGTGTCAAGTCGCCTACACCGTGTTCCATACGCCGACCAAAATTGCGCGGGTGCGTGCTGTGGGCTATCTGAACAACGCGTTGTTATTTTCACCGGAAGCATTTCCGGTCGACATGATCATCAGCCCCGAGCAGTTAATTACCGATTATATTTTGCGCTTGATTGAGTACCCGGGAGCGTTGCAGGTGCTGGATTTCGCCGGCGGCAAGGTGCAACTGGTCGGCTTGCGGGCCTATTACGGCGGGCCGCTGGTCGGCAACGATTTGCGTGAGTTGCGCAAGCACATGCCAAATGTCGAGACCCGCGTGGCTGCGATTTTCCGGCGCGGCAAGCCGATTCTTCCCGAAGGCAACACCAAGATCGAAGCCGACGACGAAGTATTTTTCGTGGCGGCAAAAAACAACATCCGCGCGGTGATGGGCGAACTGCGCCGGCTCGACAAACCCTACAAGCGCGTGGTGATTGCCGGCGGCGGCAATATCGGAGTGCGGCTGGCGCGCACGCTCGAGCGCGATTATCAAGTCAAGCTCATCGACCACAACGCGGCGCGCACTGAGCAGGTCGCCAAAGAGCTCGACAAAACCGTGGTGTTGCTCGGCGATGCTGCCGACGGCGATTTGCTGCTGGAAGAAAACATCGAACATACCGATGTGTTTTGCGCCGTCACCAACGACGACGAGGCGAACATTTTATCGTCGATGCTGGCCAAGCGTCTGGGTGCCCGTAAAGTCATGGCACTTATAAACCGGGCCGCGTATGTCGATTTGGTCGAGAGCGGCATCATCGACATCGCCATTTCGCCGCAGCAAGTTACCATCGGCACCTTGCTGGCCCACATCCGGCGCGGCGACATTGCCGCCGTGCACTCGCTGCGGCGCGGTGCCGCCGAGGCGATTGAAGCCGTGGCGCACGGCGATGCGCGCACGTCCAAGGTGGTGGGCCGTGCGATACAAGACATTAAGCTTCCGGCGGGTGCGACCATCGGCGCCGTGGTGCGCGGCAACGACGTGGTTATTGCCCATCACGACACGGTGATTCAAGCCGAGGACCACATCATTTTGTTCCTTGTCGACAAGCGGCGTATCGGCGAAGTAGAGCGGCTATTTCAGGTCGGAGTGACTTTCCTATGACGCCGTCGAAGGCCGGATAAATACCGATGCAACTGCTTGTTATCCAGCGCATCCTGGGCCTGCTCTTGATGCTGCATGGCGTCACCAGGCTGCCGCCGTTTCTGGTGGCGTTGTATTATG
>JACQEQ010000143.1 GCA_016200445.1 Gammaproteobacteria bacterium
GGCGCCGTTGCATGCCACCGGACAGCGTGGTGACATTCGCCTGCGCTTTTTCTTCCAACGACACAAACGCCAGCAACTCGGCGATCCGCGCTGTGACCAGCGACCTGCGCAAACCGAAATAGCTGGCGTAGGTAGTGAGATTTTCGGTGACGGTGAAATCGGGATCGAGATTGTCTTTTTGCGGCACGACGCCGACGCGCTCACGCACCTGGCGCGCTTGCGCGGGCACCGGCAGTCCCAGCACTTCGATGCTGCCGCCATCCGGCGGCGTCACCCCAAGCAACATGCGCAACGTGGTGGACTTGCCCGCACCGTTCGGTCCCAGCAAACCAAAACATTCGCCGCGCCGCACGTCGAGGTCAATGCCATCGACCACCGTTTGACCGGCATAAACTTTACGCAGACCGCGTACTGAAATAACGGAGTCCATTAGATCTTCAAGCGCTCCACCACACGCCCGTTGACCAGGTGCTCCTGAATAATCTCGTCGATGTCGGCTTTATTTTTATACGTGTACCAAATGCCTTCTGGATAAACCACCAGCGTCGGACCTTGCGCGCAGCGATCCATGCACCCCGCGTTGTTCACGCGCACTTTGCCGGCACCGGCGAGTTTCAATTCCTTGGTGCGCGTCTTGGCATAATCACGCATCGCTTGCGCATCGTGATCCTGGCAACAGGCCTTGCCGCCCTCGCGTTGGTTGGTACAGAAAAACAGGTGGTATTTGTAATACGACATCATGCGGTATCCGACGGAACACAGAAGAGTGGAATGACATTATAGGTAAAAACAGTGAACATAGTTGCTTCTGCTGCTCAGGCTAAACACATCTTGCACACCGCCAAACAACTCAACACCCTTGCCGACCGCTGCGTGAAATGCGGTATGTGTCTGCCGCACTGCCCGACTTATCATCTGACACGCGACGAGAGCGAATCGCCGCGCGGACGCATCGCACTTATCCAGGGTTTGACCGGCGGGCAATTAGCCTATTCCGACAAACTCGAAACGCATTTGGAAAATTGTCTCAAGTGCCGCGCCTGCGAACGCGTGTGCCCATCGCTGGTGCCGTATGGCGAACTCATCGACGGCGCGCTGACGCACATCGCACGCGAAGTTGCGCCGCAATCTGCGCGACGCTTGCGCCTGCTTAACTTTGTTACGCAACCCGCCACGCTGCGCACACTGGCCAAGTTGCTACGGGTTTATCAACGCAGCGGTCTGCGTGCGTTACTGCGCGGCAGCGGTCTACTCAAAGTGCTGGGGCTCGCACGCCAAGATCGCCTGTTGCCGTCGCTGCACACGGTACACCCCTGGCAAGCGTATTACCCGGCACAAAACACGCCGCGCGGCGACGTCGCGTTGTTCACCGGCTGCATCGCCGACGCCTTCGACCAAGCCACCTCACGCGCCGCAATACAGGTATTGACACAATTAGGTTACGGCGTGCATGTGCCGCCTGGGCAACGCTGCTGCGGAGCACTGCACTTGCACAATCAGCAACCCGAACAGGCAAGTGCGTTGGCGCAAGAAAATCTCGCCGCGTTCGGTGGACTCGATGTGCAAGCCATCATCAACACCGCCAGCGGCTGCGGCGCGACGCTGAAAGAATATCTCGCACTCAATCCGGGCGCTGATAGCTTCACACGCAAGGTTGTCGACATCAGCACCTTCATTGCGTCAGTTCCTTGGCCAGAAAATGTCATGCTCAAGCCACTTAAAGCACGCGTTGCAGTCCACGATCCATGCAGCCTCACCCATGTGTTACGCCAGCACGAAGCGCCGTACGCGATGCTGCGCAAAATTCCGGAGATTGAACTGGGCTCGCTACCAGACCGCGCCCGCTGCTGCGGCGCCGCCGGCAGCTACATGCTCACGCATCCCACACAGGCCGACGCGCTGCGCGATGAAAAACTTTCCAACATCGAACAACTCGACACGCGGATATTGGTGACGTCGAACATCGGCTGCGCGCTGCATTTAGCGGCGGGCTTGCGCGAAAAACATTTATCGATTGAAGTCATGCATCAGACCACATTGCTCGCTCGACAAGTAATCCAAGCGCATTGACACGCCGCTTACAACGGCTGCACTTGTTGTAGTTCGCATTAGGCGCGAATCTTTTCGGCGTAGCACAATCCAGATGCGGCCTCTCTTTGAGATTGATCGCGCCAATATGTCAATACATGGTTCGTGATATTCAGTAATCCGAGTTTATTATTGACGACCGTTTGGTAACTCAAATTCATACGGGTTACCTCTTTGGGTTTTGGTCGCTGCTCGCACAACCATCAAAACCGCTACCTCTTCTTCTTTCGGGAAGTGTCAGACCTAGTCGGAACTAATTCAGATGCATGGAGTTACTTCGCCATCAGCAGCGAATATTAATTCCTCCGAGATTTATTTACCGATATTCTTGAGTAATGTGGGGTAAGCAATATGCGGAAAAATTCCTGTTTCTCCTGGCTTGTGTGCTGGGCGTCTTGCCGGTGTGGTTACCGTACTTTCCACCGATGGTGGATCTGCCGCAGCATGCCGCACAGATTTCATTATTCCTCAATCTAAGAGATGCCAGCTTTCCATTTGTATCTCTATTCGACGTCCACTTATTTACACCTTATCTCTTCGGCTACAGCCTAATTGCCGTTTTTACACCTCTATTAGGCATAGTTGCGGCGAGCAAGCTGGTCGTTTCTGCGGCGCTCGCTGTATTTCCCTGGTCAACTCGTTTCTTCATGCGTGCCGCAGGTGCCGATCCCTATTGGGCGTGGCTCGTTTTTCCGGTGCTATATGGCTTTAGTTACCAATGGGGGTTTATTAACTTTATCGTTGCAGCGCCGCTTGGCTTGTTGTTCCTCGGTTTGATCTGGCGCCAACAAGGACAAGCTAATTCTCATTCAACTTGGTTAATGATTTTTTTGCTTTACCTGCTGTTTTTTTCCCATGTGTTGATACTGGCACTCTTCGGTGGGATTGCAGCAATTTACTGGTGGTGGTATTCCCAACGGTTGAAGGAATTTCTGCGTTTGGCATGGCCGCTGTTAACACCGCTTCCGCTGCTGATTGCATGGCTCGTTGTCCAACATGACCACCCCATGAGCAAGCTGCCCATTGAATGGGACCTGGCGTGGTTTAGTGTTTTCGATTCGTATTATTCATACCTGGCGGCATGGCACAATCCTGAACATACGGGATGGGGCCGTATCAATGGTTTTATTCCGCGTCTACTGGGCATCAGACCGGACATCACGACGACATTCCTTGGCTTGACATTATTTGCCCTTCCATTATCGGTAGGATACCGGATAACAACATCACGTGTTCGGTTGATCCCGTTTGGAGTAATCGTCATAGTAGTATTGCTGGCGCCCAGTATATTTTTTGGGGTGGCCTACCTATTTCAGCGTTTCACTTTTTTGGCTCTTCCGTTTTATCTTTTTATGCTGGATGTGCCGCGTGTTTCTATTCGTCAATATCAACGGTGGTTGGGTTACGCGGCTCCCATTATTGCTTTTGCGTGGATAGGATTCATGTCCTACAACGCCGTGCAATTCAATAAAGATGCCGCAGGGTTCGAAACTATTCTGGCTAAGATGGCCCCAGGCAAGCGCGCGCTTGCAATGATATTTGAACGTGACGACAGTCATTCTATCGCGCCCACTTTCGTGCATTTCACAGCGTGGTACTCCGCGCTCAAAAACGGCGTGACCGACCCCAGCTTTGCAGTGACACAAGTTCAGCCGGTTACCTATCGACCCGATCAGTTGCCCACGGTTCGCATTCAAGGCTTTGAATGGTTCCCGCAAAAATTTGACTGGCAATATCACGCTGGCCGTCAATACGACTATTTTGTCGCACGCGCCCCCATTGACCATGGCGCTTATCTGTTCAGGGAAGCCACCTGCAGTATTGAGTTGCTCGCGCACGAGGGTCATTGGTGGCTTTATCAACGTTCAGCAGCTTGCTGACAAACCCACGGTATCAGCTAAAATTTCCACCGTTGTTCGACATCGCAAGAGATTTACGTCGATCTATTAATTTGTCATTGTTCAACAGTGGCAGCCTGCGCAAACATTTTTGTAGGAGCGTCGCCCCGGCGCGATGGTCCGGCTAAAACACATCGCGCCGGGGCGGCGCTCCTACAATGGAAAATTGATCGGTATCATCATACAAAGCTTGCAAACACGGACACCCACCCATGACCATTCGCGCCTACTCTCCTTTCGATAACTTCATCATGCATCTCGACCAAGGTTTGCGCACGGTGTTCGGCGCGCCGCAGACTACCGGGCGCGCGAATCCGGCCGACGCTGTTGCAGCCAGCGATTTGTCAGCCGCCGATAAAACTCTCGCGGGACGTTTGCTGCGCGTGAATCACGCCGGTGAAGTTGCTGCGCAAGGTTTATATCAAGGTCAGGCACTCACGGCACGCTTGCCGAACGTGCGCGAAAAAATGGACCACGCGGCGCAGGAAGAAAACGATCATCTTACCTGGTGCGCGCAACGCTGCAATGAGTTAGGCACGCACACCAGCGTGCTCGATCCGTTCTGGTATGCGGGGGCGATGGCTATCGGTGCGGCGGCGGGCGCGCTCGGCGACACGTGGTCGTTAGGCTTTCTGGCCGAAACCGAGCATCAGATGGTGGAGCACATTTCCAGCATTTCGCGTTCGACGCGTTGCAGGATTTTCTTTTCTTCGTCGGGTTTGAGATCGGATTTTTTTAAACCGAACAGGTAATTGTCGAGTTCGATCTTTTTACGGATCATCTTGGTGTGAAAGATGTTCTCCTGGTAGACGTTCACGTCGATGGTTTGATAACGCTCGTTGGTATCTTTGCCGATGAAGTTTTGAATCGAATTAATTTTGTGATCGATGTAATGCTTGGTGCCTTTCACGTCACGGGTGAAGCCACGCACGCGGTAGTCCATGATCACGATGTCGGAATCGAAGCTGTGAATCAGGTAGTTCAAGGCTTTCAACGGCGAGATGCGGCCGCAGGTCGATACATCGATATCGGCGCGAAAGGTGCTGATGCCGTTGTCCGGGTGGCTTTCCGGGTAGGTGTGCACGGTGATGTGGCTTTTATCGAGATGCGCGACCACGGCTTCAGGCTGTAACGGGCCGGGCGTTTCTTCGTTGTTCATCTGTTGCTGGGCACGGATCGGTTCTTCGGAAATCAGCATGGTGACGCTGGCGCCCTGCGGGTCGTAGTCTTGGTGCGCGATATTCAAAATGGTCGCGCCGACCATGTTAGCCACGTCGGTCAGAATTTTCGTCAGGCGTGCGGCGTTGTACTCCTCGTCGATGTACGAGATGTATTCCTTGCGCTGCTCTTCCGTCGCCGCAAAGCAAATATCGTAGATATTGAAGCTCAGCGTCTTGGTGAGATTGTTGAAGTCCTTCAACTTAATCTTCTTCAACGATGCATTAATTTGAGCGACCAACGCCGCAGCCTCCAATTGAAAAAGCCAGGTAAATTTTTGGCGCCATTATGCCCCAGAATTCGCTAAGGGTGGATGAAAAATAAACTGCACGGTATTGCCGTCGGGATCGTGGCAGTAAAAACTGCGTGCGCCGTCGCGGTGGGTGCGTGGTGCGGCGAGAATTTTCACACCGTGCTGCAACAAAAAATCGTGCCACGCATCGGTGTGTTCGGGCGCATTGAGCACAAAACCGATGTGGTCCAAATGCTGCTTGCCGCTGAATTCAACGCTGCTGCGATGCAGCGCAAGATTGTCATGGCCGCTGCTGAGGTACACATTGTCGGGATCGGGACGCCACTCGACGTGCATTCCAACCAGCTCGGTATAAAACTTTTCACAGGCTTCGAAATGGTTCGCGAACAAGGCGACGTGGCGCAGACCGGCAGTGGCGGGCGGCGTGCTCATTGCTGCTCGATGATTTCGTAGTCGTGCGTAATTTCAACTTTGGGCTTGAGCATGATCGAGGCCGAACAATATTTGTCCGCCGACAATTCGATCGCGCGCTTCACCTGCTCTTCTTTTAATCCCTTGCCGGTCACTACGAAATGAATATGAATCTTGGTTAATACTTTCGGGTCGCTGTCCGCGCGCTCGGCTTGCATCTCCGCAACACAGTCGATGACGTTTTGACGCTGTTTTTTAAGGATGCTGACGACATCGAACGAGGTGCAACCACCGACACCCAACAGCACCAACTCCATCGGCCGCAAGCCCAGATTACGGCCACCGGCTTCGGGCGCACCATCCATCACCACGCTGTGACCACTGTTGGACTCGCCGACGAACATCACGTCCTGTATCCACTTCACACGTGCTTTCATTTTGCTAACTCCTTCACAATCAATTTAAGAAATCACTCGGTTTGCCGATGAAGCTCACACTAGCGGTCGCACAAATCCTTGCTATGGTTATACTTATGCGCGGATCGAAGACGAAGAAGGCCACGAGATTGTATTGGCCTATCTGAATCAAGGCGATTTCTTCGGCGAAATGGGCTTGTTTGGACATGCCTCCAATCGCAGCGCCTACGTGCGCGCGCGCACCCAATGCGAACTGGCGGAGCTGAGTTACGCAAAATTCCGCCAAGTTGCGAATGATAATCCGGAAGTGTTGTTCGAACTCGCGTCGCAGATGGCGTTGCGCCTGCGCCGCACCAGCCGCAAAGTCGGCCACCTCGCCTTCATGGACGTGACCGGCCGCATCGCCCGCACCCTGCTCGACTTAACGCGCGAACCCGATGCGATGACGCATCCCGACGGCATGCAGATTCGCATCACCCGTCAAGAGCTCGGGCGCATCGTGGGCTGTTCACGCGAAATGGTGGGCCGGGTGTTGAAGAATATGGAAGAGCAGGAACTGATTACCGTGAAAGGCAAAACCATCGTGGTGCTGGGCGCGCACCGCGGCAGCGCCGAGCCCGAACGGATGTTAAACGCCAAACAGAAACAGGCGAGCTAGTTCGGCGCCCGGATCGGGCGCCCGCATAAAAGCTTCCCCCACCAGAAAAATATTCACCCCGTGCGCTTGCATGCGCGCAACATCGTCGCGCGTGTGAATCGCGCTTTCGGTCACGACCAAGCGGTTGGACGGAATCAACGGCAATAAATCCAGCGTCGTTTCCAGGCGGGTCTCAAATGTTCGGAGATTACGGTTGTTAATGCCGATGAGCGTGGCGTTGATCGGCAACACGCGCTCTAATTCGTCGCGGTCATGCACTTCGATCAACACCTCCATATCCAGATGCCACGCCAACTGGGCCAACTCGCGCAGCATGGTGTCGTCCAACGCCGCGACAATCAGCAAAATGCAATCCGCGCCCAGCGCGCGCGCTTCGTACACCTGATACGGATCGATCACGAAATCTTTGCGTAACACCGGCAATGCACAGGCCGCACGTGCTTGCTGCAAGTACTCGTCCGCACCTTGAAAAAAATCCACATCGGTAAGCACCGACAAACACGCCGCACCGGCTTGCGCATAACTCGCAGCGATTTCAGAGGGTTTGAAGTTTGCGCGCATCACGCCTTTGCTGGGCGAGGCTTTTTTAATCTCCGCGATCACTGCCGGCTGACCGAGTGCCAGCTTGTCTTCCAGTGCGGTCAAAAATCCACGTGATGGCGGAAGGTCTGCGATTCGCTCGCTCAAAACGCGCAGGCTCACGCGTGCACGGCGTTGCGCGATCTCTTCGGCCTTGCGCGCGAGGATTTTATTCAGGATGTCGGGAAGGTTGGTCATATTCGTGGGGTAGGTTGCAAAATGCACAACTCATTAGCAAGTCGGAAGCAACGAAGAGTTAGGCAATATTGAGTTTGGACTCGAGCAAAATCTTCAACTGAGGCCACTCTGCACCAATAATACTAAACATAACCGAGTCGCGAATACGCCCGTCGCGCATGACCATGTGATTTCGCAGCGTGCCCTCTTCGCGGGCACCAATGCGGATAATCGCAGTTCTGGACTTCGTGTTTAGAACATCGGTTAAAAACTCAACACGGTTGCAGTTCCACTGCTCAAATGCGTGGCGAAGCATTAGGTATTTAGCCTCCGTGTTGATATACGTTCGCTGCCAAGATTTTGCAATAAATGTGAAACCGATCTCGACCCGCTGGTCCGGTATGTCAATGCAGCGAAACCGCGTGCTACCAACGATCATATCGGTGGCCACATCAATGGTGGCGAACACGAGTTCCCTTTGGGAGAGAAAAGCTGATTCAGCAGCACTCAGAAATTGCGGCAAATCTTGCGGATGAGGAACGAAGGTTACCGGCACCTCCCATAGCGCCCCATCGGTGATTGCTCTAGCAAGGCCCGGCAGATGGCTCAGAGAAAGCGGCTCTAATTTGACCCTGGGACCAACGAGAGTGGTTTTTTCGATCTTCACTTTGCCTCGGAAAAGTTATGCAGCCTAACTTATTTGTTAACAACAAAGCTGTTCGATAGCGTTACCAAGTCGCTGAGCTTGTCGCGCGCTGCGCCGCTTGCGATCACGTGTTGCGCCAATTTTACGCCATCGTTCAGCGACGGCGCCAACCCCGCGACATACGATGCCGCGCCGGCGTTCAAGGCTACAATGTCACGATCAGACCCTGCTGCGTTGTTCAACACCGCGCGCACTTTCCCCAACGACTCTTGAGCGTTTTTCACCATGAGTTGGGTTTTATCACTGCGTGCAATTCCAAATTGTTCCGGTGAAATACTGTAGGTGCTGACTTTGCCATCTTTCAACTCGGCAACTTGCGTCGGTGCAGCCATGCTAATTTCGTCCATACCGTCGTCGGAGTGCACTACCATCACATGCTTGCTACCCAGTTTCGCCAGCACTTGCGCGACGGGTTCCACCCATTGCGCGCTGTACACACCGATCAGTTGATTCAGCGCTCCGGCCGGATTGGTCAGCGGCCCGAGCAAATTGAAAATAGTGCGCACGCCCATTTCGCGACGCGGGCCGATGGCGTGCTTCATCGCACTATGATGCAGCGGCGCGAACATGAAACCCACGCCGACTTCATTGACGCAACGTGCAACCTGCTCGGGCGTGAGATTGATGTTGACACCCGCCGCCTCCAGCACATCGGCACTACCAGACTGGCTCGACACCGAACGGTTGCCGTGTTTGGCGACACGCCCGCCCGCCGCCGCAACGACGAATGCCGACGCGGTGGAAATGTTAAACGTGTGCGCGCCGTCGCCGCCGGTGCCGACGATATCCACCAGCTTGTCAGCGGCGACGTTTACCGGCGTGACCAGCTCGCGCATCACTTGCACCGCAGCAGTGATTTCATCGACGGTCTCGCCCTTCATGCGCAAGCCAACGAGAAAGCCGCCGATCTGCGCTGGGGTTGCCTGGCCGGTCATGATCAGACGCATCACCGCGCGCATCTCGTCGGCGCTCAGATTGCGCCGCTCAGTGACGGCACGTAGTGCGCCCGGCATGTCCATAACTACTCCCCCTGCAAAAAATTGCGCAAAATGTCATGACCGTGCTGGGTCAGGATCGACTCAGGGTGAAACTGCACACCCTCGACTTTAAATTGCTTGTGGCGCACGCCCATGATTTCATCCACTGCACCGGCTTCGGTTTGCGTCCACGCGGTGATTTCCAAACAGTCCGGCAGCGATTCTTTTTCAATCACCAACGAGTGATAACGTGTGGCATCGAACGGTGACGGCAATCCGCGAAACACGCTAGTGTCAGTGTGATAAATCTGCGATGTCTTACCGTGCATTACCTGCCGCGCCCGCACCACCTTTCCCCCGAACGCCTGCCCAATTCCTTGATGCCCAAGACACACACCCAGCAGCGGAATTTTACCGGCAAACGCGCTAATCGCCGCCAGCGAAATCCCTGCCTCGTTCGGCGTACACGGGCCCGGTGAAATCACGATGTGCGCAGGCTTAAGCTTTTCAATTTCCGCGACGGTAATCTGGTCGTTGCGAAACACACGCACGTCGGCACCCAGCTCGCCCAGATATTGCACCAGGTTGTAGGTGAAAGAATCGTAATTGTCGATCATCAAAAGCATGCATGTCGCTCAGGTCAGTTAACGGTAAACATCTTTGCGATGCCCCACGCGAATCACTTCAACAATCAGGAGTTCGCCTTCCACGCGATACACCAAACGATAATCGCCAGTGCGCACACGATAGATATTGTCCGTCCCGACCAGCTTTCGCACACCGCTCGGAAACGGGTTTTCAGTCAAAGACTCAGCGGCGAGAATCACCTTCGCGATCACATCGCGCGGAAATGTCCGCAACTCCTTTTCCGCAGAGCGCTTCCAGAGCAGTTTATAAGAGGCCATCGGCTTTGAGTCGTCGAATCAGATCCGCGTGGGTAATCGCCGGTTCTTCACGTCGTTCTGCGACGGCCGCCAGATCTTGTACGTCTTCGAGCAACAACGCGTACTCTTCGATGGGAATAACCACCGAAACACGCTCGCCTTTTTCATTCGTGATGTATTGCGTATGAAGCTTTTCCGCGATGTTCATGGCTTGTGGCTCCTACAGATTTTACGCGCTGAATCGAATAATACGCCTACTCTGCGTCCACGCTGCCCAGTCTCCCGCGCACGATTCCAGTGACAACGCCGGGTCGGCCATTTCCTGCGTGCACTCGTAGCCCACCTTGGCCAGCCACAGCTTGATCGGTTCCGCCTTTGGGCTGGGGACGGACTGCACCAGGCGCAGTAGGGTTTCGGAGGTGGCGACGTCGGCGAGATAACTCTTGCCATCCGCGGCACGCAATTTCAGTCGGTGACAATCTGTCACCGACTGACTGCCCTCCTTATCCAGCCGCTGTTTCAACTTGTTCCAGTACTTGCGTGCAGTCTGGTAATCGGACTGCTGCGTCAGCACTTGAATAATGTCCACCACCGAGAACCACCACGCTTCCGTTTCCGTGTCATACACACGGCGGATTTCATGGGTCTCGAAAATGGCGGGCTGAACGGTCATGACGCCTTATGCAATTTGAAACTGACCTGATAAAGATAAAAGTCGATATTGGGCGCCACCTTCAATGCGCGGCGGATGCGTACGTCGTCTTCTAGAGCGATGATCACGCCGCGCACGGATTGATCGTCTTCCGCTAACTCTTCCAGCACGTAACCCATGTAGCGTTGGATTTGTCCCACCACAGCATCACTGGCGCGGCCTTTCTTCAGCTCGACGACCAGCAAGGTCTGCTTGTCTTTACTGATCGCCAAAATGTCGATGGGGCCGGTATCGCTGGGGTACTGCTGCCCCACCAATTCGCCTTCTTCTTCATAAATGTTGTAGTGCTGGCCTAACGAAGTCTGACTCCAGTTGTGCACCAGAAATTCTTCAAGGTGTTTTTCCAAAGCAAAAGCGGTGGGGTCTTCCACCGTTTCATCGGTTGAAATCAGCGTGGCCGACACATTACCCGTAATCAGCTTTTCGATCTCGTCGGCATATTTGGTGATATTGCTGACGGTGCCGATCGAGCCCGTCGAGTTCTTCAGCTCTGAGCTCATCTCCGCGCGCGCGATGGCCTTCGAATACCAACGCACTGTGCGACGGTGGGGCAAGATGCCACCAGGGTGATATGAGTAGTCACCCACCACTTCGCCAACCCAGTAACTACCACTGCCATTAGGGCACAGCACAATGCCACCTTTTGGAATACCTTTGGAAACCGTATGCACGGCACCACAGGCCAACCCAGCGGTGATCTTGGATTTGTCAGGATGTTTCTCCAGATAGTACGGAATAAACTGCCTATTGAACTCGCGCCAATCTTCGGACAGCTTCCCGGTAAGATCGGTATCGATCCCGAAGTGAGTACCGATGAATTGCCCTTGATAACACTCCTGCGCATACGTGCTCTTGCGGCCCAGCATCACCCGGTAATAATTCTTCATACTCGCCATATCAATCGCGTCCTACGCAACGCTGGGCACTACAGTAGGGACGACATCCAACCCGGCCTCCGCTAAACTCACCGCACGAAACACCGCGCGGCCTTTGTTCATGGTTTCATCCCATTCGCTGCGCGGCACGGAGTCGGCGACGATGCCTGCTCCTGCCTGGATGTGCAACATGCCGTCTTTGATGACGGCGGTGCGGATTGCGATGGCGGTGTCCATGTTGCCGCTCCAGCCTAGATAACCTACGGCACCGGCGTACACGCCGCGTTTGACCGGTTCCAGTTCGTCGATGATTTCCATCGCGCGGATTTTCGGCGCGCCGCTGACGGTGCCCGCCGGGAAAGTCGCGCGCAGCACATCCAGCGCCGACAAGCCGGGTTGCAATTTGCCGCACACGTTGGACACGATATGCATGACGTGTGAATAACGTTCGATCAACATGTTCTCGGTTACGCGCACGCTGCCGGTCTGCGCGATGCGGCCGACGTCGTTGCGGCCCAGGTCGATGAGCATCAGATGTTCGGCGCGTTCTTTGGGGTCGGCGAGCAAATCTTTTTCAAGCGCCAGGTCTTGCTCAGGCGTAGTGCCGCGCGGACGCGTACCGGCGATGGGCCGGACCGTGACTTCATTATTTTCCAGGCGGGTGAGAATTTCCGGCGACGATCCGGCGATCTGGAAATCGCCCAGGTCGAGGTAATACAGATACGGAGAAGGATTGATAGTGCGCAGCGCACGATACAAGTCCAATGGTCGCGCGCTGATGGGAATCGACATGCGCTGCGACAACACCACCTGCATCACGTCGCCTGCGAGGATGTAGTCTTTGACGCGTGCGACGGCGTTCTCGAAACCTTCTTGAGTGAAGCCGGAGACGAAATCTTTTTCCTGCACTTGCGTTGCACGCGCTTGCACATGGCGCGGTGTCGGGCGTGCCAGTTGTGCGATCAATTCATTCAAGCGTGCTTCACCCGCCTCACGGCGGGCGGGGTCGACGTGTACGATCACGTACAACTTGCCGCTCAGGTTGTCGAATACCACCACCTCTTCCGACACCATCAGCACGATGTCGGGCGTGCCCAAGGGATCGGGCTTGTTGAACTTGGCCAAACGCGGTTCGATGTAGCGTACCGTGTCGTAACCGAAGTAACCCACCAAGCCGCCGGTGAAACGCGGCAGGCCCGCAGCGACCGCGACTTGATAGCGTTTCTGAAAGTCTGCAATCCACGCTAGCGGATCGGCCACGGTGTGTTGCTCGGCGACGACGCCGTCGCGCAACAGTGTAATGTCATGACCCGCAACTCGTAACACGCTGCGCGCCGGTAAACCGATAATGGAATAGCGCCCCCAGCGCTCGCCGCCCTGCACCGATTCAAACAAATACGAATACGGTCCATCGGCGAGTTTGAGATAGGTGGACAGCGGCGTGTCGAGGTCGGCAAGCACTTCGCGCACCAGCGGCACGCGTTGCAGGGCGGGAGAATGGGAAGAGGTCATAAGTCACCGTAGCATAGGGAATAGACACAAGCGAAAAGCACAACGCGAATTTATCCGCGTCGCCACCCTCGGTTTGTTTGTGTTGTTGTATCCATGCTCGTGTGATGCTTCGTAATCAATGGGACTCAAAATTCAAAAAACCTTTCTCAGGTTACATGCAGTACCCCTTCCCCCTGCAAGGGGGGAGGTTGGGATGGGGGTGTGCAAGCACACTGCCTTTCCCATCACCCCCATCCTGCCCTTCCCCCTTGCAGGGGGAAGGAACACTTCATTCAAGCAACTCCCTCCCTACGGCAACAGCTTCGGCAACTCCGCCATCGAATCAATCACTGCATCCGGATGCGCGCTGCGGATATCCTGCCCATGATTATAGCCATAACTCATGCAAATAATTTTGAACCCAGCGGCACGCGCGGCTTTCACGTCGCTGACTGAATCGCCCAGCATCAACGACTGCTGCGGGTTGACGCCGAAATGTTTGGCCGCATGTAGTAACGGGGTAGGATCGGGTTTTTTCTGCGGCAAGGTGTCGCCGCACACGACGATACCGAAGTCGTCGTACACACCCAAATCTTTTAACAGCGGCAAGGTAAATTGCGCAGCTTTGTTGGTTACGCAGCCGAGCTTGAAACCTTGCTGCTTGAGCCACGCCAAACCTTCGCGCACACCCGGATACAACACGCTGCGCACACTGACGTTGGCTTCATAAAGCTTGAGATAAATCGGATAGGCTTTTTTAAACAAAGCTTCGTCTGGCTCGCCGTCCAGCGCGCCGACCAATGCGCGGCGCACTAGCCGTTCCACACCGTTGCCTACCCACAAACGCACCTCGCTCTCACCGCGATGCGGCAAGCCGAGCTGGTCCAGCATCGCGTCAACGCAATAGGCAAGATCCGGCACGCTGTCGACCAGCGTGCCGTCGACATCAATGAGCACCATCTGTGGCCGTGGCAACATTTACTATTTGCCGACCTTGGCCAATTCCGCACGCATCGCCCCGACCACGGTGTTGTAGCGGTTGGCATCGGTCGCCTTGGCGGCGCTGAAAATTGCTGAACCGGCGACAAACGTATCTGCACCCGCTTCGGCGATCTCGCGAATATTGTCAACCTTGACGCCGCCGTCGATTTCCAAGCGGATGTCGCGACCGCTCGCCTTGATGATCTTGCGCGCTTCACGCAGCTTGTCGAGCGAGGAACGAATAAAACTCTGGCCGCCGAAACCGGGGTTCACCGACATCAGCAACACCATGTCGATCTTGTCCATCACGTAGGTCAGATAGTCCAGCGACGTGGCCGGATTGAATACCAAACCCGCCTTGCAACCTTCGTTCTTGATCAATTGCAGCGTGCGATCAATGTGCTCGCTCGCTTCAGGATGAAAGGTGATGTACGTTGCGCCCGCCTTGGCAAAATCGGGAATGATGCGGTCCACCGGCTTGACCATCAGATGCACGTCGATAGCCGCTTT
>JACQEQ010000144.1 GCA_016200445.1 Gammaproteobacteria bacterium
ATCATTTGAGTGACAATGACGCTGCCGCTGCACTCCAGCAGGCGAAACAATTACTCTTTCAAACAATCCATGAACAACAGGTCGCCTGAACCAGATTCTTATACCCCACCGTTCAGGCTCATCCTTGCACTGGAATAGACTCGCCAACGCCACTCCCGAATCTCCGGCATATCCTGCCCGTAGGTCGTGATGTACTCACGATGCTCCACCAGTTTGTCGCGGATGAATTGTTTTACGTGCGCCTGGTGGTAGCCAAGCTCCGGCACCCGGTCGATGACGTCGTTGACCAGATGAAAGCGGTCCAGGTCGTTGCGCACGCACATGTCGAACGGCGTGGTGGTGCTGCCTTCCTCTTTGTAGCCGCGCACGTGCAAGTTTTTATGATTGGTGCGGCGATACGCCAACCGGTGGATCAGCCACGGATAGCCGTGGTACGCGAAAATGATCGGCTTGTCGGTGGTAAATAACGCATCGAACTCTTGGTCAGCCAAGCCGTGTGGATGTTCTTCCTTGGGCTGCAAGGTCATCAGGTCCACCACGTTGACCACGCGCATTTTCAACGCCGGAATATGCTCGCGCAGCAACTTCACCGCCGCGAGCGTTTCGAGCGTCGGCACATCGCCCGCGCAGGCCAGCACCACGTCCGGCTCGCCGTCGGCGTCGTTGCTCGCCCACTCGAAAATGCCAACACCGGTACTGCAATGCTTCACCGCCGCGTCCATGCTCAGCCATTGCGCCTGCATATTCTTGCCCGCGACGATCACGTTGACGAGATCGCGCGAACGAAAACATTGGTCCGCCACGCACAGCAGCGTGTTTGCATCCGGCGGCAGATACACGCGAATCACGTCCGCTTTTTTGTTGATCACGTGGTCGATGAAGCCGGGGTCCTGATGCGAAAAGCCGTTGTGGTCCTGTCGCCACACGTGCGAGGTGAGTAGATAATTCAGTGACGCGATCGGCTGGCGCCACGGAATGTCCTTGCATACCTTCAACCATTTGGCGTGCTGGTTGAACATCGAATCGATGATGTGAATGAACGCTTCGTAACAGGAAAATAAACCGTGGCGACCGGTCAGCAGATAACCTTCCAGCCAACCCTGGCAGGTATGCTCGCTGAGAATTTCCATCACGCGCCCGTCGGGCGCGAGGTGATCGTCTTCCGGCAAACGTTGCGCCATCCACGCGCGATGGGTCACCTCGAAGAGCGCGCCCAAACGGTTCGATGCGGTTTCGTCCGGACCCATCACGCGAAAGTTGCTGGTCTCGATATTGAGCTTCATCACATCGCGCACGTAGTCGCCCAGCACCCGCGTCGCCTCGGCTTCCACGTCGCCGGGCTGCGTGACCGCAACCGCGTAGGCGCGAAAATCCGGCAAGCGCAAATCCTTCAGCAACACGCCGCCATTGGCATGCGGATTGGCGCTCATGCGCCGCGTGCCCTGCGGCGCGAGCGCCTGCAACTCCGGCCGCAGCGCGCCGCTGGCGTCGAATAATTCTTCGGCACGATAACTCTTCAGCCACTGTTCCAGCAGCTTTAAATGCTGCGGCTGTTCCGCCAGTTCGCCGAACGGCACCTGATGCGAGCGCCAATAGCCTTCGGTTTTTTTACCGTCGACTTCCTTCGGCCCGGTCCAGCCTTTGGGCGAACGCAGCACAATCATCGGCCAGCGCGGCCGCTCGGTCACGCCCTCGCTGCGTGCGCGGCGTTGAATGGTTTTGATGTCGGCCGTCGCCGCATCCAGCGTCGCCGCCATCAATTGATGCATGTGTAGCGGTTCGGCGCCTTCGACGAAATACGGCTGATAGCCATAGCCGATCAGCAGGCTTTCCAGCTCGTCGTGCGGAATGCGCGCCAGCACCGTCGGGTTGGCGATCTTGTAACCGTTCAGGTGCAGAATCGGCAGCACCGCGCCGTCGGTTTTCGGATTCAGAAACTTATTGGAATGCCACGCCGTCGCCAGGGGCCCGGTCTCGGCTTCACCGTCGCCGACCACGCACGCGACGATCAGCTCCGGATTATCGAACGCCGCGCCGAACGCATGCGACAGCGCGTAACCCAGCTCGCCGCCCTCGTGGATCGAGCCCGGCGTTTCCGGCGCCACATGGCTGGGAATGCCGCCGGGAAATGAAAATTGTTTGAACAGCCGCTGCATGCCTTCGAGGTTTTGTGGCACACCCGAATACACCTCGCTGTAGGTCCCTTCCAACCAGGTGTTGGCCACCAGACCCGGCCCGCCGTGACCCGGACCAGCGACATACAGCACGCTCAAATCTTGCGCCTGGATGACGCGATTCAGATGCGCGTAAATAAAGTTAAGACCTGGCGTGGTACCCCAATGCCCGAGCAAGCGCGGCTTCACATGCGCAAGCGTCAGCGGCTCCCGTAGCAACGGGTTTGCGAGCAGATAGATTTGCCCGACGGATAAATAATTCGCCGCGCGCCAGTAGGCGTCGATCAGACGCAATTGCTCGGTATTGAGTGGCTGTGTCGCGACATCGGATGTTTTCGTCGGCTGCATGCAATTTCCCCTCGTCGTAGGGTGGGCACCGCCCACCTGGGTGTCGGTGAGCAGTGCCCACCCTACTTGAAATACGCCTTAGCCACTTATTGGTTCAACATGCACCCGGCATTGAAGAACGAGCCGTTGAACGCAATGGCCTCTAATTTATCCCTCAATCTCAATACACAACTTCGGCAAAGAATAAAGTTTTGAATGACGCGTTGGGACGTTCACGCCCAACATGCCCAATTGATCCCGGTAGACGTCGAATCTGTACTCTGGAATCCTTGGGTCAAACACTATCTCGTGAATGAGTTGGAACGGATCAACCGACACAACACACTGCGGCTCGTACTGAGGCACCGTCTGCAGGGGATCGCGGAGAAGCAAACGCACCTCGCTCTCGTGCATGAATTCCGTTCTTTTGATAAGAAGCCATTCCGCAGCAGCCCTCCCGTCGGCACTCAGTATCACGCGTGTGGCATTCTGTGAATACCCAATAAAGTCTACAATCTCTTCGACGGTCTTATATTTCACCTTACCTAGAAAAACGTTTGTTGATGTCGCTCTATCAGGGGCAAGGCGGATGGAGTCAAATAGACTAGAGACTGTTGTGGCTATGCGTACACCGTTCGAATTTGGCGAGTAGATCCGCCACGTTGCGTCCGTTTCCTGGGGGTTGTCAGACCAACACTGTCCGAAGAATATGTCCAGAACCCCCCGTATGCCTACCTCTTCACCACTGGACTTAAGTATGGTCTTTACTTTTAGCAGGACGTTCTCGAAGGGGTCGTCCCATTTGCTGGGGCGTCTTAAGATCAATCTCCGGTGTTTGAAGATATCCAGAAGGAAGTTGAAATCGAGGACTCGGAAGATCGGCACGTCTTCGGCTGAGAGATTGATAATCGCATCGCCGGAGGTTCTATCGGCCTTATCCATGTTTGATCCCATGTACGACCGAACTAAAAGTAAATACCCGAAAAAGCGTTTAACACTGCGACCGTCTGATGCAATAAAATCACTTGCTCAGTCATGACGCCTTCCTCATCACCGCAGTTCACGCCTACCCCGCATCACTACGCCAACTCCACCGCGCCAGATCATTACATCGCCTGCGTGTTTATTGGATCAATGGCGAGCACTGAGTATAGCCAATGAATTACGGTTGCACTTTGCGCCCACAGCCCTGCAAAACCCTGCGCGGCCGTGGCAGCGTCACATGACATTTTCTCCCCTCCTCATTTTCGAGGAGGGGTGCCCCGTAGGGGTGGTGTGGTTCTAAGCCGCCTCTTTCACCGCCTTCACTTGCAGATGAATATGCTCGGCGTCCTGCAGCACTTTAATTATCGCGAACAGGCTCCCTGCGGTGGGGTTGCCGCTGGGGCCTAGCATGCGTTGCAAACTCTTGCTGGGTTTACCGGTTTTTTTCGCCAGCACGTCGAAGGTCACGGTGGCGTTCACGTAATCCCGCAACATCGCCCGGCCTGCGTCGAGATCGCCGCTCAACAATGCGTTGATGGCCTCGGTCAGCATGGCGGAGCGAAACCGTGTGTCGCGCTGCGCGCGCTAAAACGGTTGCGCGAAAGGTGCGTGTGATCGGCATGTCGATTACTCCTTTGCGCCGAGGTCGACGCGGTTTGCAAATGAATCACTGTGACACGATCAATCGAGCAAAAATTTCAGCCGCTCATCGGCTTTTGCAGCCGTGATTTCCAGGATTTCCGCACTCACAATATTTTCAGCAACGAACGGATCAAGTTTTACCCGGCTTTGCAGTTCCTGCAACGAAGTATTGTGTGCCACGATCCCACCGCCCAATTTGGGCTGAAGACTTCCGGCCAACAAAAACACACCATCATCAAAACCGCTCTTGATCCAGGCGTTGTGGCCGTCCATGAATTGGCTGGCGTTAGTTTTGTTAGCAGAAAATTTTAGCAGTACGACAAACATTGCAGTGTCCTCCGGTTGAGCTGTGCAGCCAAATTTAGCACCCGCGTAACACGCTGCAAACTACGCCCCGTTGCATCACCGTAGAATCCAACGTGTAGTGCACGCAATCAATGAGCAACGTGTTTTAGCGCACTGAGCAGATTTTGAATTTGGATTTTCATATCGCTTTAAGACCCTGCGTCAATCATGAGCACCATTCTAAAATTGGACGCGCTGGTTTTCATTATGCACAACCAACACATCACAGACTTTCTGTAAAATATCGTCCTATGGCCCCTTCACGACTCTGCCTAAGGATTACGCAATTGAAGCTCACTAACAGGTTCAAAAATATTACCGCCGCCGTGTGCGGCCTCGCGCTAACGGTAGCGTTTGCGCTGACGAGCTATGCTCAGCCGGCCCCGAATGCGGTCGCTGGTCCGGCTACGCCGCTGGGCCTTGGCGAAGAAATGGAAGAGCCTGGCGAAGCGGCGCTCATCGCGTCGATTACCCAACAGACGCTCGCGCGGCTGAAGCTGCAATATCCCGCCGGGAAAGGTTTGGTGTTGCGCGACGTGCATCCAAAAACCCACGGGCTGGTGCGCGCGCAATTCATTGTGGTGGACAGCATTCCGCTGGAACTTCAGCACGGCGTGTTCGCGCAGGCGCGCAAGTTCGATGCCTTGATCCGCTTTTCCGCCGACGGTGTTGCGGTGCTACCCGACACTGTGGAGCAGGCGCGCGGCATGGCGATCAAGCTACTCGGCGTGGGGGGCGATAAACTTCTCGACGACGAACGGAACGCGCAAACGCAAGACTTTGTGATGATCAATTTCCCGGTATTTTTTTCGCGTAACCTGAAAGATTACGAGGAACTGCACCGGGCGTTAGCTGCGGGCACAGCCGCTGATTTCTTCAGCACCCGGCCCGTCGAAAAGAAGGCTTTTTACGAGATAAATCACTAACCTTTCTACAACCCGCTGCAGGTGCCGTACTGGAGTGAAACGCCCTATAAATTAGGCGCGAATGCCATCAAGTTTTCGGCGCGCCCCATCACCACGCAAGCCAATGTCAAGCCTGCGGTCACCGGTCCGGATTATCTGTGTGAGGTCATGGTCAAGCAGATCGGCAGCGAAGACGTCTACTTCGAATTCCTGATCCAGGTGCAGAACGATCCGGTGAAAATGCCGGTGGAGGATTCGGTGGTTGACTGGGACGAGGAGATTGCTCCGTTCCAGCGCGTCGCCCTGATACGCATTCCAAAGCAAGACATTTCAGATCCCGTGAACCTGGACATTGCCGAGCAATTGTCGTTCACGCCGTGGCATGCGCTACCGGAGCATCGGCCGCTAGGTTCCATCAACCGTGCGCGTCGCGTGATCTACCAAACTCTGTCTGAGTTTCGTCACAGCATGAACGGCACGGCGCGCCGTGAGCCAACCGAGTACGGAAGTTATTGGCGACATGAAGGCGGCGATGACGACTGATTCGGAAGCACGGGCAAACAGGTGCGTTACTCCACCAAATTAACGGCATTGAACGGGACGTTTGGTCGGCACCGTCCT
Organism: Gammaproteobacteria bacterium; assembly: GCA_016200445.1. Taxonomy (GTDB): domain Bacteria; phylum Pseudomonadota; class Gammaproteobacteria; order SG8-11; family SG8-11; genus UBA6921. The sequence continues at coordinate 5,999 of JACQEQ010000144.1, forward strand.
TACTTGAAATACGCCTTGGTCACGTATTGATTCAACATGCGCTCGGTGTTGAAGAACGAGCCGTTGAGCGCGATGGCGTGGCGCATCACGTCGATGTAGCGCTCTTGCTGCTGGTAGAACAGCGGCAAGATAATCTCTTCCAGTTTGTGGTAGAGGTGCTGCGCGTCGAGCGCATTGTCTTGCACTGGCGCTTCCTTGCTCTTGCTGTTGTTGTGATTGCTGTCGCCGACCGCCCAGCCGGTGATGCCTTCGATGCAGCCTTCGATCCACCAGCCGTCGAGGATACTGAACGACGGCACGCCGTTGGCTGCCGCCTTCATGCCGCTGGTGCCGGACGCTTCCAGCGGCGGCTGCGGCGTGTTGAGCCACAGGTCCGATCCGGACTCCAGCAACTCTTTTTTGGCCGCCTGATGCGCCTGCCAGATTTCCGCGCGCGGAATGCTCAACGCGGAACGCAGGCTGGCATTGTCTTCGCGCCAGCCGGGAATATAGTGGTCGAATAACTCCTGCATGTGTTTCGATGCCCAGGTCGCGACATGAATGCCGTTGGTCACGGATTCGATGCGATAGCCGGCGAACATCTGCTGGGAAACTTCGCGATGTTCCTTGGACACGCCGTTGACGAAATGGCTGCTCTCCAGCGCCAGATAGGTGAGATTCAACAAGCCCTCGCAACAGAATTCTTGCTCGTGGCCCTGCATCGGATTGGCGCGACCGAACACCTGATGCACTAAGTCGAGATTGAACTGGTCATGCCCTGCCGGTACCGGCGTGTGTGTCGTGAATACACACTGGCGCCGTACCGCATTAATGTCTTCCTTGCCGATTTGCGCGCCGTTGCCGCGCGCCGTGCGGCACTCGGTGAGTAATTCCAGCACTAGTAGACTCGCGTGACCTTCGTTCATGTGGTAACGGTTCAGGTCGTGACAGCCGAGCGCGCGTAGCATGCGGATGCCGCCGATGCCCAGAATCATCTCTTGGCAGAGCCGGTATTTGTCGTCGCCGCCGTACAGATAATGCGTCAACGTTCTGTCATAGGGCGCATTGCCCTCGATGTCGGTATCCAGCAGATACACCGGCACGTTTTCGCCGCCGGCACCAGCCACGTTGTACTTCCACGCGCGCACTTGCACCTTGCGGTTCTCGATCTCGACAATAACGCGCGGCGGCATTTCCTCCAGATAGTCATTCACCGCCCATTCAACCGCCTGTTCGGTTTGCCAGCCGGTCTCGTCGATGCGCTGGTGAAAATATCCCTTGCGGTGCAGCAACGACACCACCACTTCGGGCAGCCCCATGTCGGCGGCGGAACGAATGGTGTCGCCGGCGAGCATGCCGAGGCCACCGGAGTAGGTCGGAATGGAAGGTTCCAATCCGATCTCCATCGAGAAGTAGGCGATCGTGGGTGCGGTGGTCATGTTAACCAATCGAGTGCGAGTGAGAGCTTGAAAGTAACGCGCGGCGCGCACTAACCCAATTGGTAAAACTACGCGGCGTGCAATACGTGTTGAGCGATGATTTCATCTTCGTGGGTGGCGACTACCCACGCCGGCACGGCGCTGCCGGTGCGACTGATACACGGCCCGCCGGCGGCATTGCGGGCCGTGTCCAGATGCAAGCCCAGCCAGGCCAGCGCATCGCACACGCGCGCACGAATCGCGGCGGCGTTCTCACCGATACCGCCGCTGAACACCAGCGCATCCATGCCGCCCAGCGCCGCCGCCAGCGAGCCGATCTCGCGCACGATGCGATAGACATACAATTCAACCGCTTCCTGTGCGCATGGGTCATGACTTTTAAGCAACACGCTCATATCGCCGCTGATGCCGGACACGCCCAACAGACCGGACTCGTGATACAGCAAGTGCTCGACCTGCGCGAGACTCGTGCCACGCTCGCGTTGCAAATGCAGCACCACGCCGGGGTCGAGCGCGCCGCAGCGGGTTCCCATCATCAGCCCGTCCAGCGGTGTAAAACCCATCGTTGTCGCTACGCTGCGGCGCCGATGCAACCCGCACAAGCTGGCACCGTTGCCCAGATGCGCCACGATCACCCGGCCGTCGGCTGCTACGCCCAGATAATCCGGCAGCACCCGCACCAGGTATTCGTAACTCAAGCCATGAAAACCATAACGCTTAATACCTGCGTCGTGCAGCGCGCGCGGCAGCGCGAAGCGGCGCGCGACCGGCGGCTGGGTCTGATGAAACGCAGTGTCAAAACATGCCACCTGAACGAGTTGCGGTCGTTGTTCCGCGAGCAACTCGATGGCTGCGATGCTATGCGGCTGATGCAGCGGTGCAAGCTGAATCAATGCGCGCAAATCGGCCAGTACTGCTGCATCGACACGCACCGGTTGCGCGTAACGATCACCGCCATGCACGACGCGATGGCCCACCGCGTGAAGCTCGATGCCGGATACGTTTTCATCCAGCCAATTCAAGATACGTTGCAACGCCAGCGCGTGCGTAATTATCGCGCTGCTGGCGAAACCGGCATCCGCCGCGAGCCGCTTGCTCGTGTGGTCGACGACCTCAAAGCGCGCATGTGCGCCGATGTCCGTTACTGCGCCGCGTTGCACTAGGGAAAGAATTCGGCGCGTATCCGGCGCGACCGCCCAGACACTGAACTTCACGCTCGATGAACCGGTATTGAGCACCAGGATATGCGGAGTCATGCGAACAACGCTCAAGAGGGACCTGTAACAAGCGTAGCTGTGAAAACCAACGCCTGCTTACCGGGCCACACCAACCTCGGTGCTATACTGATTTCTATGCAAGAACCGCCGGAAACCGCAACGCTGCGTGAATTTTTCAGCCTGCACAATCAGGGCATCAGTGCCGTTTACCTGTTTGGCAGCCGCGCGCGCGGCGATGCCCAGGCCGGCAGTGATGCGGATGTCGCGGTGTTGTACATACAAGACCCGCCGCCGGGTTTACGCGGCCTGGCCCTCGATCTTGCCGACGATTTGCGCAAGGCACTGCGCGCGCCGGTGGACTTGGTGGTGCTCAACCGGGCTTCACCGGATTTGATTCACCGCGTGCTGCGCGACGGAATTCTGGTGTGCGAATACGACCGCGCCGCGCGCGTGCGCTTTGAGGTCGACGCGCGCCGCCGTTATTTCGACTTGCTACCCTACTTGCGCGAATACCGCCATACCCGCTCAGGAACTCGGTCATGACAGATCTTGAGCTGATTGAAAAGAAGCTCGCGTTTATTGAAACCTGTGTCAGCGAATTACACGCGTTGTGCGATCCCGAAAACATTGAACGAGATGTGCGCGAGGAACGCTTTGCCGCACACACCTTGCAAATCGCGATTCAAGCCGCACTCGATGTCGCGTCACACATCGTCTCGGACCAACGCTTGGGCGAACCTGAATCCAACCGTGAATTGTTCCAAAAGCTCGCCGAAGCCGGCTGGGTCGCGCCGCAACTCATTGCGCCGCTGCGCGACATGGCAGGCTTTCGCAATGTGGTCGTACATGGTTATCAACGGGTTAACCCCGCCGCCGTGCGCGACGTGGTGCAGAATCATCTGGACGATCTGTTGAGCTTCGGTGCGACGATCCGCACTAAACTGCATGCCTGAGAAGTGCGTTTTGGGTACAGCGGATAAGCGCAGGTCATCCGCTGCTGCTGCCCGGTTATTTTGCAGCCGGTAAATTAAAGGCTTGACCCAAGCTGTTTCTAAGCGCGGCGGGATCTTGTACACCCTTCACTGCGCCGCGTTCGCTGCCATCGGGCGCAAAAAATAATAACGTTACCGAACTGGCATTATGGCTGGCCGCGAACGACTTTCCTTCCGGCGTTAATAAATCGGCGATCACGAATTCAACGTTCGCAGCATACTCCGGACGCACCTTGTTAAGACTCTCCATCAAGTCGATGCTGCCGACCAGATTATGGTCATGCACCTGCACCACGACATTTTTGCCTTTACCAATCAGTGACAGGTCACGACTATAACCGCGCGGCAGGTTCGACACGGCAAGCCACAGCAACCCCAACAATAGAGCGGTGACGATCAGCTTTATGAGCAGTGATTTTTTTACTGATGAGGGGTTATTATTTTCCATTAAAACTCCTGAATTCTAAAAATTCCGCAACTTGTTCCAGCGATTATTTTGCCAGGAAAAGTAAAACCGCCAACACTACGCCCAACCAGATATTGGTGGTGCTTAAGTCAACGCCGGGCTGGTGAATCACCACTTTAGCTTCGTCCGATGAGGGTTGCGGCATACCAATAATGACGGGGCTTTTGCCAGCCGGCTGCGTTTCCGCAGAAGCTTGCGACGCATGCGGCACAACCACATGCGCGCAGCCGCTAAAGGTGACCACACACAGCAATATCGCGACACATGCTCTCGCCGAAAAGTTGACTCTGCTCATGTAAACGCTATCCCTTGCGCCATTCTCTGAGTGAAGGGCCAAAGTTCTTCAAGCCCTGCAAGGAGAACAAACGATTGCGCCGCCGTGCTCGTTGGCAACGGCCACGTGGACCGACACGAATATAAACACGGCTTCTGTAGCGCACCGGCGGGAGGTCCGATGGATAGACTTCCACAACCGCGACATCGCCGCCGTCGAGAGAAACCTTGGCCACACTCATAAGGGGCTGGGGCAAGATATTTCCATCGGAGCGGATTCCGCCCAGGTTTTTCAGAAGTTTATCGTCGACGACCAAACCGGAGAGTGTTCCGTTGTCCTTGACACCGACAAATAGGTAACCGGGCTGGCGATGATTGGGCAAGTCATTGGCAAAAGCACATATCGCCTGACAAAATTTGTCCGTGTTATCTACGGACACGGTGCGCTCGATCCGGTCTGATTCCAGATCCGATAACAATCGCTTCAGTTGGTCTTCGGTCAGCATGACACTTCAACGCTCGCAACGTAACTGGTCAGCGGTTTCGCCTTAATGTGCTCGCAATATTCAACAAGCTGTTGATTGCGGCATTCGGACATTACGCCGTGTTGTACATATCAATGATGTCGTCGTCCAGTTTTTGTTGTTGCTCTTTGGCACCTTCGTTGCGCAGCGCTTCCAGGCGCGCGAGGTACAGGTCGCCGAGATCCTGGAAAATTAAACCGTCGGCGCCGATCTCGGCGCAGATTTCGTCGACATCGCGGCCGTGGCCGACCAGCTCACCGCGCGATGGCATGTCAATACCGTACACGTTGGCGTAGCGCACCGGCGGCGCGGCCGAGGCGAAATACACTTTGTTAGCACCGGCGTCGCGCGCCATCTGGGTGATTTCCCGCGAGGTGGTGCCGCGCACGATGGAATCGTCGACCAGCAACACGTTCTTACCGCGAAATTCCAGATCGATCGGGTTGAGCTTCTGACGCACCGACTTCTTGCGCTCTTTCTGGCCGGGCATGATAAAGGTGCGGCCGATGTAGCGATTTTTGATGAAGCCTTCGCGGTATTTTAAATTCAAGTCATGCGCCATCTGCACGGCGGCGGTGCGGCTGGTGTCGGGAATCGGGATCACCACATCAATGTCGTGCGCGGAAAATTCGCGCTGAATCTTGGCGGCGAGCGTTTCGCCCATGCGCATGCGGGCGCGGTACACGGAGATTTCATCGAGCGTGGAATCGGGGCGCGCGAAGTACACATATTCGAAAATACACGGCGACAACTGCGCCTGCGCTGCGCACTGGCGCGCGTACAGTGCGCCGTCTTGACTGATAAACACCGCTTCGCCGGGCGCGATGTCGCGCACCAGTTTGAAGCCCAGCGAATCCAGCGCCACGCTTTCCGATGCGATCATGTATTCGGTGCCGTGCTCGTTGTCACGCTTACCCAGCACGGCAGGCCGGATGCCGTGCGGGTCGCGAAACCCGACGATGCCGTAACCGATGATCATCGCCACCACTGCATAGGCGCCGCGACAACGCTTATGCACGCCGCTGACCGCCTTGAACACGTCGCCTTCGTCGATGCGCAATTTGCCCAGCGCCTGCAACTCGTGCGCAAAAATATTCAGCAGCACTTCGGAATCGGATTCGGTGTTGAGGTGGCGCAGATCGTCACGGAACACATCGCGTTTCAAATCTTGCGCGTTGGTGAGATTGCCGTTATGCGCGAGCGCGATGCCGTACGGGGAGTTAACGTAAAACGGCTGCGATTCCGCGTTGGATGAACTGCCTGCGGTCGGATAACGCACATGGCCAATGCCCATGTTACCGGCCAGGCGCAGCATGTGCCGCGTGTGAAACACATCGCGCACCAGGCCGTTGCTCTTGCGCAGATGCAGCTGACCCTTGTCGGCGGTCATGATGCCGGCGGCGTCTTGCCCGCGATGTTGCAGCACCGTCAACCCGTCATAAATCGTTTGGTTAACGCTGTCTTTACCGACGATTCCGATGATGCCGCACATGT
>JACQEQ010000146.1 GCA_016200445.1 Gammaproteobacteria bacterium
CGGCGAAGACGGCATCGCGTTCAGCACCGTGTCCAACTATGCAGCCAATGTAGAACTTGCCGAAGCCATGGCACCCGCCGGGCCGCGCCAAGCGGCGACGCAGGCGCTACAAACTATCGCAACACCAACGCAACGCACCATCGCCGAAGTCTGCGCGTTACTTGACGTCGCACCGAATCGCACGGTCAAGACATTATTAGTCAACGGCAGCGAGCACCCCGTGGTGGCTTTGGTGCTGCGCGGCGATCATGAACTCAATCTGATAAAAGTCGAGAAACTACCCCAAGTCGCGAAACCGTTTACCTTTACCAGCGCACAGCAGATACGCACTGCGGCAAACTGCGATACCGGCTCGCTCGGCCCCGTCGGTTTGATGATACCCGTCATTGCCGACCGTTCTGCGGCGCATCTGGCCGACTTCATCTGCGGCGCCAATGAAAATGGCAAACACTTCAGTGGTGTGAATTGGGGGCGCGACCTGCCTGAGCCGATCGTTGCCGACTTACGTAACGTGGTGGAAGGCGACCCCAGTCCCGACGGTCACGGCAAAATTGCGATACAGCGCGGCATTGAAGTCGGCCATATTTTCAAACTGGGCAAGAAATACAGCACCGCGATGAGCGCGGCTTGCCTGGACGAAAGCGGAAAAAGCATCGTCATGACCATGGGCTGTTATGGCATCGGCGTGTCGCGCGTCGTGGCGTCTGCCATCGAGCAGAATCACGACGACAAAGGTATCGTGTGGCCGAATGCAATTGCGCCTTTCACCGTTGCATTGCTGCCGATGAACATGCACAAGTCGGCGCGCGTAGCCGAAGCTGCCGAAAAACTTTATCAAGAATTGCTAGGAGCAGGTATTGACGTCGTGTTCGATGATCGTAAAGAACGCGCCGGTGTGATGTTCGCCGACATGGATTTGATCGGCATTCCGCATCGCTTGGTATTGGGTGAGCGCGGTTTGGATGCGGGAAAAATAGAATACAAAGGCCGTCGCGATTCCGGCAACAGCGAATGGCCATTGGCTGAAGTTATTCAATTCCTGGCCGAGAAGTTACGGTAGGAGCGACGCTCCTAATATCCGGACTTTTTGTGACATGCGGCACTTCATTTCCGCACTCGCTCATTAAAGTTGAACTCATGACGTGGCGCTCTGTCGGTTTGTGCTGTGCATTTGTCTTGGGATCATCGGTCCTGGGGCAATCCTATGCTGCAGCGCCCGAACCGCCCGACGATCAACTGCGCGCTCTACTGATCGACGCCATCGCACAAGCCGATAGCTTTAAAGACCGTTACGAAGCCGAAGTCTGGTTAATGGACTATCGCGGCCGTCTCGCCTCGCATACCGCCAAGCGCTTGCCGGACGAGACGCAACGCGTACATCTGCTGAAGCAAATTCATTACGAAGCCACCCGCGTCAACATCGAACCCGAATTAGTATTAGCGGTCATCGACGTGGAAAGCCGCTTTAACCCCTGGGCAATCTCGAACGTCGGTGCTCAAGGATTGATGCAAATCATGCCGTTTTGGTTAAAAGAAATTGGCCGCCCCAACGACAGTTTGTTCGACATGCGCACTAATTTACGCATGGGCTGCACCATTCTAAGTTACTACTTGAAAATAGAAAAAGGCAGCCTGCCGCGCGCTTTGGCGCGCTACAACGGCAGTCTTGGAAGCTGGAAGTATCCGGATCTTGTCTTTAACGCGCTGCGTTCCCGCTGGTACAAGCGCTAGCCACTGTGACGCCGGTCACACAGCTTAATAACATACCGGCATTACATCTTTCGCGTAAACCTACTAAATGTTTTGCTCCGCGCCCTAAAGGATGACCTTCGTCACTGCGATAACAAGTTAGTGCCGGAATAATCTATCCAGCATGCTGCGCGCACCGTGCGCGAATCGGCAGGTTTCAATCAGGGGCGCGCGATGCATCGTATTCTCATCATCGAAAAATCGGATACCCGCCGGCACGTCCTGCATAAACTTCTCGTCCATCACGGCTACGACATCGCTGTCGCAACCGATTTTGAATCTGCGCATCACCTGATATCGGCACTCGATGATTCTCCAACAAGATACGACGGCATTATTTTCGGTTGGCCGGAGTATACCGATCACGCCGCCGATGATTTTCTATCCTTACTGATCGAAGCGCGCTATGCCGTTTTACCAACACTGATTCTGGCGGATGGATACGACGCATCGAAACGCGATTGGGTCACCCGCCGTGCGGGTACCGCGATGCTGTCGTGGGACGACTACGCCGATGTACTGGAATCGCTGTCTACGCTGATTTCGCCGGAACCGTTCAACCTGACTGGACCCAGCCCCAACGACGATCTACTCACCGGCGAAATTCGCGTGCTGTTCGTCGATGACTCGCCGACCATCCGCGTGTCTTACCGGCGCCTGCTCAACACCCATGGTTACGTCACCGACACGGCTAACAGCGTTGCCGAAGCCCTGGATAAGCTGAAAATTCATAACTACGATTTAGTCATTACCGACTACTTCATGCCCAATGCCAACGGCGACGAACTCTGCCGTAAGATTCGTAATAATCCGGCCACGGCACATGTGGCAGTCGGCATTCTCACGGGCACGTATCTTGATCGCGTAATTAAAGACTCGCTCGATGCGGGTGCGGCCGAATGCATGTTCAAGAACGAGGCCGAGGAATTATTCCTCGCACGCGTCGCAGCCATGAGCCGCACCGTGCAATTTCAAAACTCCATCGACAAAGAACGCCGCCGCCTCGAAGGTATTTTATGCTCGGTCGGCGAAGGCGTGTACGGTGTTGACAGTTCTGGAGTGATTACTTTTATCAATCCGATGGCGAAGAAAATTCTCGGCTGGTCGATGCGCGACGTATTGGTTGGAAAATCCGCGCACTTATCGTTTCACCACGTGCACAAAGACGGCCGTCCGCTGCTGCAGGAACAGTGCATGCTGCAACAGGCGTATGTCAGCGGCGATGAAATTCATAACCATGAAACCATCTTCTGGCACGCCACGGGCAGCTCGGTGATGGTGGAGTGCAGCGTTGTGCCGCTTAAAACGAACAACACCCGGCACGGCTCCGTGGTCGCATTCAGCGATATATCGCAACGCAAAAAACTCGAAGACGAACTGGTATGGCAAGCAAATCACGACTCGCTTACCAAAATGCACAATCGCCTGTTCTTTGAAAAACACCTCAATGCCGAAGTACAGCAGCTCAATCGCAGCAACAACCTCAGCGCACTGATGTACGTGGATCTCGACCGTTTCAAATACATCAACGACACTGCGGGCCTGGCCAACGCCGATCTGGCGTGCAACATCGCTAAACGTCATGGCCGCGATCAAACGCACATTTATTTGCCGCAAAGCGATGAAAAAATTGCGATGGGTCTTGAGCTCGGCTGGTCGGTGCGGTTGCGCGAAGCTTTGCAAAAAAATATGTTCGTCGCCCATTACCAGCCGATCGTCGCGTTGGCCGATATCTCGATGGAAAACCTTCCAGAAGAGGACGGCAAACTATGGGAACACATCCTGCGCGAGCTGCCGCACATGCAACACCATTACGAAGTGCTCATCCGATTGCGCAGCGCGGATGGCGAAATCGTTCACCCCAGCGCGTTTTTACCGACAGCCGAACGCTTCAATATGATGCGCGAAGTCGACCGCTGGATGGTCACGCATGCGCTCAAGGAATTAAAACGCGCCGCAACCTACCGTCACAACACGGTATTTGCGATCAACCTTTCCGGCGTATCGGTTGGTGATGAAACCCTACTTCCACTGATTAAAAATCTCATCGCCGAACACAACATCAATCCGTGCGCGGTAATTTTCGAGGTGACGGAAACAGCGTCAATCTCCGGATTAGACGAAGCACGGCTATTTATTCGCGAGTTGTCT